>JBEITC010000021.1:0-18773 GCA_040375075.1 Planctomycetota bacterium
GTGCCACGCAATCGCCGCCACCGCGCCGCCGGCGCGCACGGCGCGCACCGCGGCGGCCACCTCGGGCGCGTCGCCGCAGTTGCCCAGCGCGAAGAGGAAGGCGGACACGGGGAGGACTAGCCGGGGCCGGGCTGCTGGTTGAAGCGGACGGCGACGACGCTGAGCAGGTCGTTGACCTGCTTCTCGATGCGGTTCACGTTCGCCACGTTGTCGAGCACGATCGCCTTCTTGGCGGTCGCGGGATGGAAGATCAGCCGGCCGCTGCGCAGCAGCAGGAACTCGACGACGTCGTAGATCTCCTTGTTCATCTCCAGCCCCTCGGTCGACCAGCGCTGGATGTCGCCGAGGTAGCCGTGGTGGTGCAGGATCTCGCGCGCGTTGACCTCGTAGTAGTTGAAGCGCGTGTTGATCGTCACCACCAGCAGGAGGAAGCCCAGGCCCGCCGACAGGAAGCCGTAGAACGCGGTGTTCATCCGGATGTCGATGGCGCCGAAGACGCGGCCGAGGACGCCGGTGACGTTCATCTTCGTGTCGCCCCAGAGCACCAGCAGCACGACGGCGATCAGCGCGATGAGCAGCGTGATCGACTTGATGCGCGAGAAGTCGAACGAGAACACCATCAGGTTCAGCAGCAGCACCAGCATGAAGGTGTTGCCGAGGAACTGGGAGCCGAGCTCGCCGGGCCCCTTGCCCATGCCCAGCAACGACAGCAGGAAGAACACCGTCGCGCAGACGAAGGTCGGGTAGAGGAACACGACCTTCGGCCAGGGACGGATCAGGACGCTCTCCGCCTGCGGCACGGCAGGCGGAATCGACGGGGCGGGCTTCGTCTCGGTCATGGCGGTTGTGAGTGGCGTCAGCGGCGACGCCGGCCGGCCGTCACGCGTAGGCGGCGATCGGCAGGCAGGCGCACACGAGGTTGCGGTCGCCGTGGACGTCGTTCACGCGCGCGACCGACGGCCAGAACTTGTGTTCCTTGGTCCACGGCGCCGGGAATGCGGCGCGCTCGCGCGAGTATCCGTGCTTCCACTCGTCCGCGGTCACGGCCTCGGACGTGTGCGGCGCGTTCTTCAGCGGGTTGTCGACCTTGTCGAGCTTGCCCTGATCGATCTCGCGGATCTCCTGGCGGATCGCGATGAGCGCGTCGCAGAAGCGGTCGAGCTCCGCCTTCGACTCGCTCTCGGTCGGCTCGATCATCATCGTGCCGGCGACCGGGAAGCTGACCGTCGGGGCGTGGAAGCCGTAGTCCATCAGGCGCTTGGCGATGTCGCTGACTTCGATGCCAGCGCTCCCCTTGAGCTGGCGGACGTCGACGATGCACTCGTGCGCCACCATGCCGTTGGCGCCGGTGTAGAGCACCGGGTAGTGACCCTCGAGGCGCTTGGCGATGTAGTTGGCGCCGGCGATCGCCACCTGGGTGGCGCGGCGCAGGCCGTCCGGACCCATCATGAGGATGTAGGCGTAGCTGATCGTCAGGATCGACGCGCTGCCCCACGGCGCTGCGCTGATCGGGCCGATCGCGTGCGCGCCGCCGGTCTTGACCACCGGGTGGCCCGGCAGGAACGGCACGAGGTGCGCACCGCAGCAGATCGGGCCCATGCCCGGGCCGCCGCCGCCGTGCGGGATGCAGAACGTCTTGTGCAGGTTGAGGTGGCAGACGTCGGCGCCGAGGTCGCCCGGGCGCAGGACGCCGACCTGGGCGTTCATGTTGGCGCCGTCCATGTAGACCTGGCCGCCACGGTCGTGGATCAGCTTGCAGATCTGCTTGATCGCCGCCTCGAAGACGCCGTGCGTCGACGGGTAGGTGATCATCAGGCACGCGAGCCGGTCCTTGTGCTCGTCGGCCTTGGCCGTGAGGTCGGCGACGTCGATGTTGCCGTCGCCGTCGCACGCGACGACCACGACCTTCATGCCGCACATCGAGGCGGTCGCCGGGTTGGTGCCGTGCGCGCTCTGCGGGATCAGGCACACGTCGCGCTGCGTCTGGCCGTTCTTGTGGTGGTAGGCGCGGATCACCGACAGGCCGGCGTACTCGCCCTGCGAACCGGCGTTGGGCTGCAGCGAGCAGCCGGCGAAGCCGGTGACGTCGGTGAGCCACTGGCTCAGGTTGGCGAACAGCTTCTGGTAGCCGCGCGTCTGGTCGAGCGGCGCGAACGGGTGGATCTGGCCGAAGCCCGGCAGCGAGACCGGATACATCTCGGTCGTCGCGTTGAGCTTCATCGTGCACGAGCCGAGCGGGATCATCGACGTCGTCAGCGACAGGTCCTTGGCCTGCAGCCGGTGGATGTAGCGCAGCAGTTCGTGCTCGCTGCGGAAGCGGTGGAACGTCGGATGCGTCAGGTAGCCGCTCGTGCGCGCGAGCGCGCCGAGGTTGGGGGCCGGGTGGTCGAGCCGCAGCTGCAGCGGACTGCCGCCGAAGGCCTCGAACAGGTCCATCAGGTCCTGCGTCTCGACCGTCTCGTCGAGCGCCACGCCGACGCTGCCGTCGCCGAAGTCGCGCAGGTTGATGCCCTTCTGCAGCGCTGCGGCCATCGCCTTGGCGGCGCCGTCCTTCGGCCACACGCGCAAGGTGTCGAAGCGGGCGCCGTCCTGGACCTTGTGGCCGAGCGACTGCAAGCCGCTGGCGAGGCAGTGCGTCATCGAGCGGATGCGCTCGGCGATCGCCTTCAAGCCCTCGGGGCCGTGGTAGACCGCGTACATGCTCGCCATCACCGCGAGCAGCACCTGCGCCGTGCAGATGTTGGACGTCGCCTTCTCGCGGCGGATGTGCTGCTCGCGCGTGCCGAGCGCCAGGCGCAACGCCGGCTTGCCCGTCGCGTCGATGGTCAGGCCGATGATGCGGCCGGGCAGCTGCCGCTGGAACTCCTTCTTCGCCGCCATGAACGCGGCGTGCGGACCGCCGTAGCCGAACGGCACGCCAAAGCGCTGCGAGGTGCCGCAGACGACGTCGGCGCCCATCTCGCCAGGCGGCTTGAGCAGCGTGAGCGCCAGCAGGTCGGCAGTGACCGTGGCGAAGCCACCGGCGGCGTGGACACGCTCGATCGTCGTCGTCAGGTCGTCGATACGACCATCTGTGCCCGGGTAGCTGAGCAGCGCGCCGAAGTGGCGGCCGCTGAACGTCGCGGTGCGGTGGTCGCCGACCTCGACCTGGATGCCGAGCGGCTCGGCGCGCTGCTGCACGACGGCGAGCACCTGCGGGTGGCAGTTCTGGTCGACGAAGAACGCGTTCGCCTCGTCCTTGCCGTGGAGGCGATGGCACATCGTCATCGACTCGGCCGCAGCGGTCGCTTCGTCGAGCAGCGAGCAGTTGGCGACCTGCAGGCCGGTCAGCTCGAGCACCAGCGTCTGGTAGTTCAGCAGCGCCTCCATGCGGCCCTGCGAGATCTCGGCCTGGTAGGGCGTGTACTGCGTGTACCAGCCCGGGTTCTCCAGGATGTTGCGCTGGATCACCGCCGGCGTCAGCGTGCCGTGGTAGCCCATGCCGATGTAGCTGCGCAGGACCTTGTTCTCGTTGGCCAGCGCGGTCAGCTCGGCCAGCGCATGGCGCTCGGACTTGGCCGCCGGCGTCTGCAGTTCGCCGTGCCAGCGGATCGCCGCCGGGATCGCCTTCTGGGTCAGGTCGTCGAGGGTGCTGCAGCCGAGTGCTTGCAGCATCGCCTGCAGCTCGTTCGGGCGGGGGCCGAAGTGGCGGCTCTCGAAGGTGTCGTGGCGGAGGAACGCGGAGGGGGTGCTGACCATGGAGTTGCGGAGGAGGTCGGGCGGCGCGACCTCGAGGGCGAGCGTTATAGGCATCCGGGCGGTCCGGTAGAAGGGTGGAAGCTGCCGCCGGACCATCGGTTGGCCCGTTGCGCCCGCGCCGGTCGCCGGGTCCGCTGTGCCGGTGCTCGCGCCGCTGTCCATGGCCCAGGTCGACGCCTTCGCTCGCGACGGCTTCGTTGGCCCCGTCGACGTGCTGTCGCCGGCGGAGGTCGCCGCGACCCGGCAGGCGGTCGCGGAGGTGATCGGGCGCCTGCCCGAGGTGGCAGCGCAGCTCTACGAGGTCGAACACGCCTACACCGAGCGGCCTGGCGAGGTGGTCTGCCACTTCCTGGGCGGCTGGCGGGTGCACCCGGCGCTGGCGGCGCTGGTGCGCCACCCGCGGGCCACGGCGATGGCGGGGCAGCTGCTGGGGGCGCCGTCGGTCCGCTTCTGGCACGACCAGGTGTTCGCCAAGCCGCCGCGCCACCCCGGCGTCGTGCCGTGGCACCAGGACTACAGCTACTGGACGCGGACGGCGCCGGCCTGCCACCTGACGATCAACATCATGCTCGACGACGCCGACGAGCAGAGCGGATGCGTGCAGTTCGTGCCGGGCAGCCACCGCTGGGGCCTGCTGCCCAAGCTGCCGTTCGACGCGCCGCTCGAAGCGATCCGCGCACACCTGCCGGCGGGGGCCGCGTGGCAGCCGGTGCCCGTGCCGCTGCGCGCTGGCCAAGCGACGATCCACCACAGCCACACGCTGCACGGCAGCGACCAGAATCGCAGCGAGCGCTGGCGGCGAGCCGCCGTGCTCAACTACATGGGCGGCCACGTGCGGGTCGCCGACGGCAGCGCGCCGCTGCTGCGCGGCACGCCGCTGCTGCCCACCGGCGCGTTGGTCGACGGGCCGTGGTTTCCGGTGGTCTGGCCGCCCGTCGACGGCTGAGGCGCGCGGTCAGAAGTTGCCGACGTTCGCCTGCACCGCGTTGGACGCCGAGGCGCCGACGAGGCTGAAGGACAGGTCGAACGCGAGCGGCACGTACTGGTGGTGCAGCGACGTGCCTACCAGGGCCGGCAAGTTCGGGATCGCGAGCGCGTAGCTCGCCGCACCGGCCACCGGCACGATCGCGTCGACGACGTCCGGATTGGCGTACAGGGTGCAACCGGCGCCGGCCTGCGGCAGCGCGATCGCCAGCGGCAGCGCCGTCGGCGCGAGGCCGAGCACGCCGAGCACGATGCTGAACGGCGGCAGGTTGGTGCAGCGCGAACGGAAGGTCGCGCCGAGCACGGGCGAGTTGGTGACGAAGAGCGACGGGACGCCGCCTTGGCCGGCGCAGCCGGCGCCGGTCGCGGTCAGGGTCGGGGCGCACGAACTGACGCGACGCACGATCCGGTTCGCAGCCGTGCCGCTCGCCGAGGTGAAGTCGCCGCCGACCGCGACGGAGCCATCGGGCAGGATCGCGACCGCGGCAGCGCCGCCGCCGACGCCGGCGTCGAAGGCCTGCCACGTGCTGCCGCTCCACAGCGCGACGTTGTTGGCGGTGACGCCGCCAGCAGTGGCGAACGTGCCCGCACAGACGAGCCCGCCGTTCGGGTGCAGCGCGAGCGCCGTGACCGGGCCGCTGATGCCAGCGCCGAGCGCCGACCACGCGCCGCCGCTCCAACGCGCGACGCGGTTGGCGGCGAGGCCGCCCGCGGTCACGAAGCTGCCGCCGACGAAGACCTCGCCGTTCGGCCCGGCGACCACGGCCTGACCGCCGAACAGCCCGAGGCCCGCGCCGAGCGCCGACCAGTTCGTGCCGTTCCAGCGCGCGATGCCAGCACACGCCACGCCGCCCGCGGAAGAGAACGAACCCGTCGCGTAGAGATCGCCGTTTGGCGCGACCGCGAGGCCGCGGACGGGGCCGTTGCAGCCGCCGCCGACCGCCGACCAGGACGAGCCGTTCCAGCGCGCGATGTTCGCCGCGGCAGCGCCCGACGCGCCGCTGAAGCCGCCAGCGGCGACGAGATCGCCGTTTTGCAGGACGGCGATGGCTTGCACGCTGGCGCCGAAGATCGCCTGCTGGTCGATGCCGTTGCCGAGCGCCGACCACGACGAGCCGTTCCAACGAGCGACGCTGTTGACGGTCACGCCGCCGGCCTGCGTGAACGTGCCGCCGACGACGAAGTCGCCGTTGGCGAGCCGCTTGATCGCCAGCGCGTCGCCGTTGAGGCCGGTGCCGAGCGCCTGCCACGACGAACCGTCCCACTGGGCGATGCGGTTTGCGGCGGCGCTGCCAAAGGTCGTGAAGCGACCGACCACCGTCGGGGCCAACCAATCGTCCGACCACACCCCCGTGACCACGCCGTCAGCGCCGGCGCCGAAGAGATTGGTGGACCAACTCGTGGTGCACTGCGCGCGCGCTTGGCCGGCGGCGGCGAGGGCGAGGACGAGAAGGACGCTGGTGGGGCGGTGGAGCATCGGGCGGTGCAGTGGGCGAGACGGAGGATCATGCCTCACGTCCGCGCGCCTGTCATGGCGCGCACGCAGGTCGGCGCGCGACGGCGCCAAGACAGTGGTTGCGCTCCGCCGCAGCAGCGTGCGCTCAGCGCGGTGGCAGGGGCAGTTCCTCGTAGCCCGTGCCGTCGTGGACCAAGCACTGCACGGCATCCACAGGCCAGAACCAGGACGCCGGGCCGTGGCTCAGGTAGCTGCCGCCGGCGCCGATCTCGATCGTGCGGACGCGACCATCCGGCAACTTGGCGCGATGACGGCGGCCGATGCCTTGCGGGTTGCCGAGCGGGCCGCGGCTGCCCGAGCGCATCGACGACGCACGCAAACGCGCCGACCACAGCGGGCCATCGTTGCGACTGCCGAGCAGCATTTGGCCGCTGGCGACCAGCGCCTTGTGGTCACCGAGTTGGACCAGGCCATGCTCGGCGGGCGGCACGACTGCGAGCGCGCCGGCGACGTCGCGCAGCACCAGCAGCGTGCCGCCGTCGAGGCGACCAGTCTCCGGCTCCGGCGCGAAGCTGTTCTCGGCGGCGATCAGTTCGTTGCCGGCGGCGACCATGCCGAACAACGGCGCCAGTTGCGCCATGCGCGGCAGCGGCTCGACGGCGAAGCGCCCGCCGCCGTCGTTGCGCAGCAGGCTGTTGGCGAGCGTGGTCGCGCGCAGTTGGCCGCAGTTCGCCAGCTTGTCCTGACCGTAGATGTCGGGCAGCAGCGAGCGCGCGAACTGGTCGTAGGTCGGGAAGCGCTGCTTCAGCACCGGCATCGCCTGGCTGCTGCAACTGCGGCCGCGCACCGGCAGCAGCTTGTCGCCGTCGTACTTCGCTTCGATCAGGTCGCGCGTGCCGTTGTCGTCGAAGTCGCCGAAGTACAGGAGGGCGGGCTGCTCGGACGACGCCTTGTACTTGCTGTTGAGGCCCTGGTTGCCGGCGACGTAGTCCATGTCGCCGTCGGCATCGCAATCCCATGCGCACAGGCTGTTCCACCAACCGATGTGCGGCGACAGGCCCGCGCTCGCCGTCTCGTCGACGAAGCGGCCGCCGGTGTTCTGCAGGAAGCGGATCGGCTGCCAGTGCGCGGCGACGAGCAGGTCGGGATCGCCGTCGCCGTCGGCATCGCTGAAGATCGCGCACGTCACCATGCCGGCGGCCAGCAAGGTCGGCGCGAGTTCGGCGGTGGCGTCGACGAATCGGCCGGCGTCGTTGCGGTAGATCCGCGTCGGCGGCGCGTCGGGAAACCGGCCGGGCACGAGTCGTCCGGCGACGCACAGGTCGAGGTCGCCATCGCCGTCGACGTCGGCCGCGGCGGCGTGGCCCGACGACGTGCGGACATCGGGCAACGCGGCGTCGTCGCGCACGAAGCGCAGTTCGCCGTCGTTGCGGTAGAGGCGGTCGCGCAGCGCTGCGTCGCCCGCGGGCACGTCGGCGCCGCCGCTGGCGACGAACAGGTCGAGGTCGCCGTCGCGGTCGTGATCGAGCCAGAGCACGCCAAGGTCTTCGCACACGGCGTCGGCCTCCCACGGGCCGGGCTGCGCTTGCCAGCCATCCACCGTGCGAACGAAGAGCGCGCCCGATTGCGCGCGAGCGCCGCCGACGAACAGATCGTCGTTGCCGTCGCCGTCGGCATCGCCGAGCGCGAGTCCGGGGCCGAGGCGCGACACGCCGGCGGGCAACAGCGGCTGGTCGCGGTACTCGTCGAAGAGGTCTTCGCGGTGGGCGAAGGTCGGCGGCGCGGGCGGCGGTGCGGGAGCCACCGCATTCGCGCGTGATGGCGCTGCCGTCGTCGGCTCGCGGACGGTGTGGCAGAGGCCGGCGCGCACGTCGCGCAGCGTCTGCACGCGACCCGATGGCCACTCGATGCGCAGCTCGCTCGCCGCCGCGACGTCGCCGAGGCCGAAGTGCAGCTCGGGCGCTTGCCCGGACAGGTACCCGCGCGATGACCAGCATTCGCGCACCAGCACGCGGCCGTCAGGCAGCGTCGCGATGGCGCGCGCGCCGAGGCCGAAGCGGTTGCCGTCCAGGCCGCGCAGGCGCACGGTGAAGGCCTTGCCGTCGGCCGTGCGGTTCTCGTACACGGCCGCCGGGACGTTCCAGTTGTTGACGACGGCATCGAGGTCGCCGTCACCATCGAGGTCGCAGACGGCGGCGCCGTGGCTGACCGCCTCGAGGTCGAGGCCCCAGTCGGCGCCGGTCTTGGCGAACTTCAGGTCGCCGAGGTTGCGCAGCGCGAGGTTGCGCTCCGGCACCGAGCGGACGTTCTGGATCAGGTCGATGGCGGCGCGCTGGCGGCCCTCGGCCCACAGCGCCTTCACGCGCAGGTCGAGGTCGGGGTCCATGTCGAAGCGCGCGATGCCGTTGGTGGCGAAGACGTCGAGGCGAGCGTCGTTGTCGAGGTCGCCGAACAGCACGCTCCAGGTCCAGTCGGTGCTGGCGAGTCCGGCGAGGTGCGCCGCTTCCTGGAACACGCCCTGACCGGTGTTGCGCAGCAAGGCGTTGCGCATCACCTGCGGCGGCCGGCTGTGCATCAGCACGGCGCGTTCCTCGTCCATGTCGCCCATGAGCACCTTGGCCTTCTGGTGCGTGGTCATGCTCATGTCGGCGACCAGCAGGTCGAGGTGGCCGTCGCCGTCGGCGTCGCCGGCGTCGCTGCCCATGCCGTAGTACGCGGTGTGCGGCACGACCTCGGCGGTGACGTCGCGGAAGCGCCCGCCGCCTTCGTTGTGGTAGAGCGTGTCCGGCGACTCGAGGTCGTTTGCGACGTAGAGATCCGGCCGGCCGTCGTGGTCGTAGTCCCACCAGGTCGCCGACAACCCCATGCCGTAGCCGGCGATGCCGGCCGCGGCGCTGACGTCGACGAAGCGACCGCCGACGTTGCGCAGCAGCCGATCCTGTTGGCCGGTCATGAAGCGCTGGCCACGGAACACCAGGAAGTGCTCGCGCAGTTCCGCTGGCAGATCGTCGGCGCTGCGCAGTCCGCCGGCGCGCGCGAGCGCGTCGATCTGCTGCAACTGCGCCAGCGTCGGCACCATGGCGGCGGGGGGCCGCAGCGTGTCCTTGCCTGGCCGGATGCCGCCGAGAACCTCAGGCGTCAGCGCCCAGCTGGCGTGCAGCGCCCGGTTGGTGAGCAGGTAGCAGTCGAGCGCGCCATCGCCGTCGTAGTCGGCGAAGGCCGCCATCATCGACGCCGCGGCGATGTCGAGTCCGTACTTCGCGGCGCTCTCGCGGAAGGTGCCGTCGCCCTGGTTCTCGTACAGCAGGTTCTTCGCTTCGAGGTTGCAGACGTAGAGGTCGAGCTTGCCATCGCCGTTGACGTCGACGAAGCACGCGCCGGTGCCCCAGGCGTCGCCGCCATCGACGCCGCCGGCCAAGGCCGTCGCGTCTTCGAAGCGCAGCGGCGCGACCTGACGGAACAGGCGGTTGGGCCCGTCCTGCGAGACCATGTAGAGGTCCAGGTCGCCGTCGCCGTCGTAGTCGCCGGTGGCGAGGCCGGCGCCGTTGGTCAGGTACGTGAAGGCGTTTTCGCGCCGCAGCTCGTTGGTGAAGGCGACGCCGCATGACTCGGGCGGTACTTGCCGGAAGCGCGGCCCGTCGCCGCCCGCCGGGGGCCGCAGCGGCGTCGACGTCCATTCCTGCACCGGGTCGGAGCCGCACGCGGCCGCGAGGAGCAAGAGCAGGCTGGGAGCGGAAAAACGACGGGTCGCGAGCATCCGATGGCGTGGGCGCAGCAGAACGTGGGGCAGTCTGTAACCCGCGACCGCGCAGGCTGCACATTCCCGTCGCCCGGAGAAAAGGGTTTGGCTTTTGTTCGGGTTGGTGTTAGGGTGTGCACTTTGCTACGAAACCGCGCCCAGGGAGGGCATCCGTGATGAAACCGAAGGCTGGCGAAACGACCAAGGCTCCGTTGAGCGAGGCGCTCCTCGATGCGCTCGCATCCATCCAAAAGTCGCATGGCGAGGGCTCGATCATGCGCATGGGCGACCGCAACGAAGCGGTCGTCGAAGGCATCTCGACGGGGTCGCTCGGCCTCGACATCTGCATCGGCGGCAAGGGTCTGCCGCGCGGTCGCGTCATCGAGATCTTCGGGCCGGAGTCGTCGGGCAAGACGACGCTGACGCTGCACGTCGTCGCCAACGCCCAGCGCCAGGGTGGCGTGTGCGCGTTCATCGACGCGGAGCACGCGCTCGACCCGCAGTACGCCAAGCGCCTCGGCGTCGACCTCGATTCGCTGCTGATCTCGCAGCCCGACAACGGCGAGCAGGCGCTCGACATCTGCGAGACGCTGGCCAAGTCCGGCGCCGTCGACGTGATCGTCATCGACTCGGTCGCCGCGCTCGTGCCGAAGGCCGAGATCGAGGGCGAGATGGGCGACAGCTTCGTCGGTCTGCAGGCCCGCCTGATGAGCCAGGCGCTGCGCAAGCTGACGGCCGTCACGGCCAAGTCCAAGACCACGCTCGTCTTCATCAACCAGATCCGCGAGAAGATCGGCGTGATGTTCGGCAGCCCGGAGACCACGACGGGCGGTCGCGCGCTCAAGTTCTACAGCTCGGTGCGCATCGACATCCGCCGCATCGGCCAGATCAAGGACGGCGAGGAGCCGATCGGCGCGCGCACGAAGGCGACGGTCGTCAAGAACAAGGTCGCGCCGCCCTTCAAGAAGTGCGAGTTCGACATCCTCTTCAACGAGGGCATCAACCGCCTCGGCGAGATCCTCGACCTCGGCGTCGAGAGCAACTTCCTCAAGCGCTCCGGCACGTGGATCAGCCACGGCGAGACGCGCCTCGGCCAGGGTCGCGAGAAGGCGCGGGACTTCCTCCGGGAGAACCCGACGCTGGCGAAGGAGATCGAGGAGCAGTTGATGGCGACGGTGCTCAAGCGCACCGCGGCCGTTCTGGCTGGCAGCAGCTCGACTGGCAGCAACGCGACTGGCAGCAACGCGACCGGCAGCAACGCGACCGCGGCGACGAGCGAGTCGGCTGCGACGAGTAGCAGCGCTGGCGCGAGCAAGCCCGTCGAGATCCGTCCCGGTGCGCCGCGTCCAGCGACGCCGCCGGTTCGGCCGCAGGCGACCAACAACAGCTGATCCCGGGATCGCTGCCATCGACGCCGCCCGCGCTGCGCTTGCCGCCGCGCGGGCGGTGGCGTTTTTGGCGGACCAGTTTTCGAGCAGGCCATTTTTTCAGGCAGGCCGATCTTCGGGTAGGCCATCGGCTGCCAAGCCGAGCCGGCGGAGCCGACGATCACGGCAGCCGCGGTCGACCGACCAACGCCTGCGCCCGTCGCGCTTCCGGCCAGCGGCGGCGTTCGCTACAACCTTCGCCCCAAACCCCTGCGGGAACCTCCATGAAGCCGCTGACCGCCGCCCAGATCCGTTCCGGTTACCTGAAGTTCTTCGAGCAGAACGGCCACAAGGTCATGGCCTCGGACTCGCTCGTGCCGGCCAACGACCCGACGCTGTTGTTCACGGGCGCTGGCATGAACCAGTTCAAGGACATGTTCTTGGGCAAGGGGACGCTGCCGTACAAGCGCATCACGACCTCGCAGAAGTGCCTGCGCGTGCCGGACCTCGACAACGTCGGCTTCACCGCGCGGCACCACACGTTCTTCGAGATGCTGGGCAACTTCTCCTTCGGCGATTACTTCAAGAAGGAGTGCATCCCGTGGATCTGGGCCTTCTTCACGGATGTCTGCGGCATCCCGGCCGAGCAGATGGTGGTGACCATCTACCAGGACGACGACGAGGCGTTCGACATCTGGACCAAGCAGGTCGGCCTGCATCCCGACAAGGTGTTCCGCTTCGGCGAGAAGGAGAACTTCTGGCCGGCTGAGGCGCCCAGCAAGGGCCCGAACGGCCCATGCGGCCCGTGCAGCGAGCTCTACTTCGACGCCAAGCCCGGTCAGCCGTACCCGGACAAGAAGGGCCTGCAGTCCCTGCCCGACGACCGCTTCACCGAGGTCGGCAACTGCGTCTTCACGCAGTTCGACCGCCAGTCGGATGGTTCGCTGAAGCCGCTGCCGCAGCAGAACATCGACGTCGGCCTCGGCCTCGAGCGCATCGCCGCGGTGCTGCAAGGCGCGAAGAACAACTTCGAGACCGAGTTGTTCCGTCCGTACCTGGACCACCTCGGCGCGGTGAGCGGCATCGCCTACGGCCAGGACGGCAAGCGCGACATCCGCATGCGCCGCATCGCCGACCACATCCGTGCGGTGACCTTCTGCATCGCCGATGGCGCGCTGCCGAGCAACGAGGGCCGCGGCTACGTCGTGCGCAAGATCCTGCGGCGTGCCGCCCGCGACGGTTACGAACTCGGCCTCCACAAGCCGTTCCTCTTCGAGATGGTCGACCTCGTCGGCAAGCTGATGGGGGACCAGTACGCCGAGGTGCGCGACAACGCGGGCCAGTGCCGCGCGGTCATCAAGGGCGAGGAAGAGAACTTCCTGATCGTCTACCGCCAAGGCATGGCGAAGCTGGACGATTTCCTGGTTCACGCGCCGAAGCCGGCTGCCGGGCAGTGCACCGCCGGCGGTGGCGAGTTCGCCTTCACGCTGCACGACACATTCGGCTTCCCGGTCGACATCACGCAGAAGGTGATGGAGGAGCGCGGGCACAAGCTCGACGAGGCGGCGTTCGAGGCGGCGATGGAGGCGCAGCGCCAGCGTGCCCGCGCCAGCATGGCCACCGCCGACGCAGTGTTCACCGCCAGCGTCGCCGTGAAGCTGCGCGACGCGAAGTGCAAGCCGTCGACGTTCATCGGCTATCGGGAACTGGCGACGACCAGCAAGCTGGTCGGCATCGTCGGCGACGGCGACGTCCTCCTGTCGGGGGCCACGGTCGGCCAGAAGGTGCTGCTCGTCACGGAGTCCACGCCGTTCTACGCCCAGGGCGGCGGCCAGGTTGGCGACCGCGGCGTGATCCGCTGCGGCCTCGGCGAGGCGCAGGTTACCAACACCACGGCGATGGACGGCTTCCACCTCCACCACGCGGTCGTCACGAGCGGGCAGCTCGACGTCGGCAGCGTCGCCGACCTCGCGGTCGACGAGACGGCGCGCCGCGCCACCGAGCGCAACCACACGGCGACGCACCTGCTTCACGCTGCGCTCAAGCGCGTGCTCGGCGACCACGTCAGCCAAGCCGGCTCCGAGGTCTCGCCCGATCGCCTGCGCTTTGACTACACGCAGCCGGAGAAGCCGACGGCCGAGCAGCTGCAGAAGGTCGAGGATCTGGTCAACGGCCAGATCCTGGCGGCGTCGGCGGCGCAGGCCTGCGTGCAGAAGCTCGACGAAGCGCGCGCGAACGGCTTCGTCGCGCTGTTCGGCGAGAAGTACGGCGAGCAGGTCCGCACGCTGCAAGTCGGCGACTTCAGCAAGGAGCTCTGCGGCGGCACGCACGTCGCGAACACCGGCAACATCGGCAGCTTCCGCATCGTCGCCGAGACGGCGGTCGCCGCGGGCACCCGCCGCGTCGAAGCGGTCACCGGCCTCGTCGCGCTCGATGTCGCCCGTCAGGAGCGCGCGCAACTCACCGGCCTCGCCAACGCGCTCAAGGTGCCAGCCGCCAAGGTCGGCGAGCGCGTGCTCGAGCTGACCGAGGAACTCAAGAAGGTCCGCCGCGACCTGGAGAAGGCGCTCGCGCCCGACCTCGGCGCCGAGCTCGCCAAGCTGCGCGCCGCCGTCGTCGCCAAGGACGGCGTGAACACGGTCGTCTACGAGCGGCCGGGCATGCTTGGCAAGGACGGACAGGAACTGCTGAAGATGGCGCAAAAGGCGCTCGAGCCGTTCGCTGGCGTCGTGCTCAGCGTCGTCGACGGCGAATGCCAGATCGTCGCGGCGGTGAGCCCGGCGCTGGTCGGCCGCATCAAGGCCGGCGACGTCGTCAAGCAACTCGCCGGCCTGCTCGGCGGCGGTGGCGGCGGCAAGCCGGAGGCCGCGCAAGGCAAGGGCAAGGACGGCAACCGCGTCGGCGAAGCCGCGCAGGCGGCCGCGAAGCTGTTCGCCGCGGCCGGGCTGCGCTGAGTCGTTGCGCTTGCCCGCAGGGGCGAAGGCGCTTCTAGTGACTCCTTGCCGCGGCAGCACGCTGCGGTGAGGAGCTGAGACGGTGCGCGACCTGCTGATCTGCGTGGCGATGGCCTCGCTGCCGCTGGCGACGGCAGTTGCCCAGGCGGCCAACGAGTTCGACTTCGAGCCCGCGTGGCTGCCGGTGACGACGATTGCGCCGAACGGGCCGACGCATGTCGTGAGCGTGCCGACGACCTACGTCGGCCAGAACCTGGAGCTGAACGCGCCGCTGACGATCGCGCCGGGCGCGGAGTTGCGGCTTGTCCGGTGCTGCCTGCGCGTGCGCGGCGACGTCCTGCTGCAGGATGGCGCGCGCCTTTCCGTCATCGACGGCAGCTTCTTGTTGCCGAACGCGCAACAGCAGGAACACGAGATCCGCATGGAGGGTGGCCTGCTGCTCACCGAGCGCGCGACGATCGGCAGCGACTACATCGGGGCGAACCTCGCGCAGACGCGGTTGCTGCACCTGCGCGGCACCTGGGTGGCGAGGCACACGGTCGTCCAGGCGCTGGTCACGATCCTCGCCGACGGCCGCAACGGCTGGTTCGGCAACCAGGCGCACAAGGGCGGCAGCGTCGTTGCGTCGGGGATGTTCGAGGGCGACCGCGCGGACGCCGTGCACCTGAGTGGCATGGGCGACGTGACGCTGGCCGACGGCACGATGAACGTCGCCTTCTACTACGACGCCGGCGCGCCGACCGCGCCTGCCGCGGCAACGATCGACCTCGGTTCCGACGCGCCGCAGACGGTGGTGTACGGCGACCCCACCGTGCACAGCGGCGTGACCAACCCATTGCCGGCGCATCCATGCCGGCTCGAGCTGCGCAACCATCGCTCGCCGACGTGGCAGTTCTTCGCGGTCAACGCCAACGCCACGGGGCCGCTGCAGACGCTGACGCTGCGGCGGGCCAATGACATCCTGTGCAACTTCCGCGGTGCGAACCTGACGGGCCAGCCGGCCCTCGGGGGGCCATGGGCCAGCTACTACTCGACCCTGCCCGGGTTGCCGTCGACGGAGAAGCCTGGCTTCCACGCGCTGCCGCCGGGCTGCTCGGTTCGGCTCGGCAACGTGCAGTTCCAGTCCGGCCCTGGGGCCAACGACTGGAACCGCATCCGCGGCTGGGGCCTCTACGTCGCCGGCGCCGCGACCAACGTCACGGTCACGGGGCCGACGATGTTCGCCGAGCTGCAGCTCGACGGCGGCCAGATGACGCTGCAAGGCACTGGCAGCTACGACCTCGGCGTCTTCGCCAACACGGTGCGGCTGTACCAGAACGCAGCCTTGACGCTGCGCAACGTCCGCCTCGGCGAGTTCAGCGTCTATCCGGGGGTCGTCGGCTTGATCGAAGCCAACAACTACAGCACGTGCACGATCGACGGCGCACGCAGCGGCCCGCTGCGCTTGCGCGTGACGGCGCCCGGAGCGTCGATCACCGCACAGCGGGTCGTCGACGTCGGCGCGCTCGTTCTCGACAACGCCGGTGGTGGCGCGCTGCAGGTCGTTCAGGCGACGGCGGCGCAGTCGTTCGACGGGCAGAACCTGGGACTCGACGCGCCGATGGTCGCCGGCGGCTCGCCGCCGCACTGGTCGGGAACGGGTGGCGGCGGCAGCCTCGTCGCCGATCCGGCGCCTGGAGCGCCTGGCGCATCGTCGGTGCAGTGGGCATCGAACGTGGCGAACGCGACCGTCGGCAAGCAATGGCTGCTGCCGGCCGAGACCACCGTGGCGGCGATCGCCGCCGTCAAGCGCATCAACACGCCCGCCGGCGCACAGCCGGGCGTGCGCGTCGTGCACCAGGGCCAGAGTCGCAGCGGCTTGATCGCGGCCAGCTCGACCGCCTGGCAGCGCGCCTTCGTTGCGCCGCTCGCCGTCACCAACTCGCTGGCGCAAGTCGCCATCGAGCACTTCCACCCGCAGGCACCCGCGACGACGCGGCTCGACGATCTGCGCATCGTGCTGGGGCACTGGTGGAGCAACGACAACTTCGACAACCTGCAGTTCGAGGGCTCGCTGCGCAGCCTCGGCGGCGGCGGTGGCGCCGTTGGCGCGCCAGATGCTTGGGAGGCGTTCCAATCCACCTGTGCCGCCGACGCCGGCGTCGTGCGCCCCGGCGCGGCAGCTGGTTCTCGGTCGCTGCGCCTCGTCAGCGGCGCGAACGTCAGCAACCTGTTCAAGGCCTGGACGTTCTTGCGCGCGGGCGACGTGGTCGCGGTGACTGGGTGGGCTCGCGGCACGGGCGGCGCGGGCGCGGCCATGGAGGCCATCATCGGCAACGGGCCTACGTTCTACGTCGTCGGCCCGCCAAACGTCTTCTCCGGCCCGCTGGCGGCCGACGGGGTCTGGCGGCAGTTCACGTTGACCTACACCGTGCCGAACAATCCCTCGTGGACGCGACTCGACCTTGGCTGCTTTGGTCCGCCCGGCAGCACGTTCTGGTTCGACGACCTGACCGTGGAGGTGCGGTGATGCTGCGTCACGTGTCGATCCTCGCCCTGGCCATGCCTGCTGCGGCGCAAGCCGTGTGGCCCGCCGGCTACGCCAACACACCGGGGAACGCCGTGCTGAACGCGCCCTTCCGCAGCGTTGCGGGCGGCCCGACGGCGACGACGCGGTGCATGGTCGTCCTGGACGCAAGCTCGGTGCCGTTCCCGGTCGGCACGACGATCTCGCAGGTCGCGATGCGGCGCGACGCGGCGTACGCCGGACAGGCCTATCCGGGCTTGCAAGGCAGCCTGCGCGTGCGCATGGGACGCGCCATCGCGGCGCCCGACGCGATCCAGGACGTCCGCTTCGCGCGGCTGTGGCAAGGCACGCCGACGCAGGTCTTCGATGCGCCGAACGGCACATTCGCGCTGCCAACTGCGTCGGCCCCGACGGGTGGCGCAGCGCCGTTCCAGGTGGTCGTGCCGTTCCAGACGCCGTTCGTCTGGCAAGGCGGGCCACTCGCGATCGAGTTCCTGTTCACGCCCGCGGCCGGCTCGTCGTTGTGGCGCGTCGACGGCGTCGCGGCGCCGCGCAGCAGCGGCTCCTTCCGTCTCGTCGGCCGCGGTTGCGCCGGCAGCGCCGGCTTCCGCGGCCAACAATACGTGCGCACCGACACGGCGGTGCCCGGCGGCCAGATGCAGGTGGTGGTGGAGGGCGCGGTGCGCCCGACGAGCCCCGGATCGCTGCAGGACGTGGCGCTGCATCTGCTCGGCACGTCGAGCAGCGCCACCGGCGGCGTGCCGCTGCCGATCGACCTCGGACCACTGCTCGGTACGCCCGGAGGCTGCTTGTTGCGGAACGACGTCGTCGCAAGCCAGACCGTGCCGCTGGCCAACCCATCGCTGTTGTTCGGGCGCGCCACCAACCTCGTGACGGTTCCGGCGTCCGCCTCCATCGCGGGTGCCCAGGTGTTCTCGCAGTGGCTGCTGTTCGACCTCGGCGTGGCGGCGGCCTTCCCTGCGACGATCTCCGACAGCATCGAGATCACCGTCGGGCCGTTCGTCGGGCCGCAAGCCCCGCGGCGCGCGCGCACGCTGTGGAAGTACGGCGCCACGGGTTTCGACATCGACAGCGGGCAGATGTCGGAGGGGGAGTATGCTCCGGTGTTGCGGTTCCAGTGACGCCACAGCCCGGCCTTGGGCCCCGGGTTGGGGCGAATCGGGGGCCGCGGCGGCGTCCGCGCGGCGTTTGCCCCTCCGCCGTTGACAGGCCTGGGCCAATCCGTACTCTTCCCGCCCCTTTCCACGCCTGCCGTGCGGCGATGCCGCGGCGCAGCGGGGGATCGTCCGCAGGTATCCGAACATGGCAAATCCGAAGAGAAAGCTCAGCCGCGCGAGCAAGGGCCACCGCCGCGCCCACTTGGCGCTCACGCGCACCCAACTGGTCCGTTGCACGCACTGCGGCGCGATGATCCGCCCGCACACGATCTGCAAGGCCTGCGGTCACTACCGCGGCCGGCAGATCATGGTCGCCGACAACGGCTGACCTGCAGGCGGCTGGTCGGTTCGCCGCGGAGTCTTCGCGGCGATCTGGTTTGGCCGGCAAGCGGGCGCGCTCTGGTTTCGCCTGTACGCCGGCGCGATGATGCTGCCGCCTTCGGGGCGCATTGGTCTCGACGGCAGGGCGGTCGGTTAGGGCGGCGTCTCGCGACGCCCGCGTGCTGACGCGTCCATGGTCAGCGCTTCCCACACCCCCAGGGATACCATGAGCAAGGTCGTACTCGATGCGATTGGCGGCGATCACGGCGCGAAGGAGTGCATCTCCGGCGTCGCCTTGGCGATCCAGAAGGGCTTCGTCCGCGCCGACCAGGTCATCCTGACCGGCCCTCGCGACGAGGTTCTCGCCGCCATGAGCGAGCAGAGCCTGCCCGAGGGCGTGCAGGTGGTCGACGCTCCCGACATCCTGACCGACGCCGACTCGCCGACCGATGCCGCGCGCAAGAAGCCGCGGAACAGCATCATGCTCGGCGTGCAGGAACTTCGCGAAGGCCGCGCCGGCGCGTTCGTCA
>JBEITC010000025.1:0-18511 GCA_040375075.1 Planctomycetota bacterium
CCGCCCCCCACACCCGCGGTGGGCCGGGGGGGGGGGTGCCCTGGCCCGCCCTTTGGGTACGGCGGCGTCACGCCGCCCAGCGGAGGGGGTGGGGCTACTTCTTCGTCGGGCCGAGGCCGCCGCCGAAGTTGATCTCCTCGAAGCCGGCCTCATGGCAGGCATCCGCGGTCTTGGCGACGTCGTCGTAGTAGGTGCCCGGGTAGGCCTCGACGACGCAGCCCATCAGCTTCTTGCCGCCGGTCTTCGGGTCCTTGACCTGGCTGTTCGGATCCTTGGCGATGCGCGTCAGCTCGGTCTTGACGTCTTCGAGCTTGTACAGCGGCTTCGGTCCGACCTCCCACTTGATGCGATGGTCCTTCATCGCGAAGCGGTACGCACGGCCGGTGTTCGGGTTGAGCGCGCCGGCTGCGCCGCCGCTCTTGCTGTAGTCCGGCGTGCCGGCGTTGTCGACGTAGATGCGGACCGAGAGCTGTTCCTGCGGCTCGACCACCGTGCTCTGGCTGCCCTTGTCCTTGGGCAGGTAGGCCGGGAGCTTCGATTCGAGGACTTTGAAGTCGATGCAGATGAAGAAGATGATCATCAGGAACACGACGTCGATCATCGGCGTCATGTCCGGCTTGACCTCTTCCTGGGCGTCGTCGAGGGCGCTCATTGCTTCTGGCCTCCCAGCTTCGAGTTCTTCTCGCCGGTTTCCTTGTCCTGCTCCGACATCGCCAATTCGACCTTCCAGAAGGCGATGTCCGGCTGGCTGCACTGCTTCATGACTTCACCGACGTAGTTCCACTCCGTCCACTTGTCGGCGCGGATCAGGATCGGGTCGTCGATCAGCTGGATCTTCTTGCCGCCGATGTCCTCCTCGACCAGCTTCAGCTTCTTCTCGTTGAGGCCGGCGGTGCGGATGGCGAGCAGCAGGTCCTTGATCGGCTTGGCCGTCGCCGGCTGCCGGAAGTCGCGGCCGTGCTTGTCCGGGTCGTAGAAGACCTGCTGGTTGTAGACGACGCTGCCATTCTGCAGCACGTTGATGATCGGCCGGTTGTCGGGCGGCGAGTCGTCCGGCTCCTGGAACACGGCGCGCGGCAGGATCAGGTCTTCGAGGTTCTTCTGGCTCAGGTCGATGACCAGAACGAAGAAGATCATCAGCAGGAACACGCAGTCGATCATGGGCGTCATGTCCATGTCGACGTTCTGCTGCACGAGTTTGTGGACGTCAGACATCCGTTCGTCTCCGGGCGCGGCCACCGCCTGGGCGGCGCCGCGCGCAAGGGTCTAGGGGTTCGAGGGAACGCAGGCGGCGAGCAGCCGGTTCAGGCCATCGCCGCGGTGGCGCAGCTCAGTTCTTGCTGCGGAAGCGCTCGAACAGGTTCTCCGAGATCGCGTTGATCTCGGTCGAGACGCGGATGACGCGGTTGCGCAGGTAGTAGAAGGCGATGCCGACGGGGATCGCGACCGTGAGGCCGAGAATCGTCGTGATGAGCGCCATCTTGATGCCGCTCGCCAGCGTCGCCGGGCTGACCGAACCGCCGGCCGCCGCGATCGTGCCGAACGTGACGAACATGCCCGTCACCGTGCCGAACAGACCCATCATCGGCGCGATGGCCGAGATCAGCGACAGCCAGCCGATCTTCTGGAACAGCTTGACCGTCTCCTCGGTCTGCATCTCGCGGATCGTCGTCTGCATCGTCTCGAACGCGTGGCCGAGCTTCGACAGGCCGGCGCCGACGACGTTCGTCAGGTAGTTCTTCTCCTGCTCGCACAGCTCGACGGCTTCCTGGAAGTTCTCGCCGTCGAACAGCGCCTCGATGTCGTTGAGCAGGTCCGGCGGCGCGAGCTTCTCGCGCTTGATGTTCATGAAGTTCTCGATCATCAGCGCGCCGGCGATGACCGACAGCACCATGATGAGGTAGCCGACCGTGCCGCAGTTCTGGTACTTGAAGAAGTCGGCGATCGCGCTGCTCTGCTCAGCGCCGCCGCCACCTTCTTGGGCCATCACCTGGGAGGCGACGAGGAGCGGGGCGGCCACGGCGAGGATACGGACGAAGGGCACGTTCTTGCAGGTCATGGAACGGAAGGGCCCGTGGGATGGCGGGCTGGGATAGAGGGGTCGAGTGGGGACGGGGGTGAGGAAGTGTGCGCGCCGGTCGCGGAGCATCAAGCCCCGGCCAGCAGAATCTAGGTCGTCGCCAAGCCGCTCGGACGCGCGTGGCCTACTTGCTCTGCTCGACCTTGGCCGGGCCGGCCCAGCGCGAGGTCGGGTAGTTGGCGATGACGATCTGGAAGTAGGCGTTCGCACGTTGCTTGAACGCGTCGCCTTCCTTCTCGGCGCCGAGCGCGAGCAGGCAGCGGCCGAGGTAGTAGTTGGCCTTGGCGCTCGCCTCGCCGCCCAACGCGTCGGCGACGCTGGCCTTGGCGAAGCTCATCTGCGCGCGACGGATGTCCTCCGCGCGGTTGTTGGCGACCGCAGTCAGGAAGACCGCCTCGCCTTCGCCGGCGTGGCCGGCGGCGACCAACTCGGGCTGGTTGCTGTTGATCAGGCCGCGGAAGAACGACTCCGCCTTGGCGAAGTCCTTGTCGGCGAGGTGCGACTCGCCTTCGCCCACGCGGGCCAGCGTCTTCAGCGCCTTGAGCTCCGCCTCGTCGCCCGACGGCGTGCCGAGCGCGGTGTCGGCCGAAGCCGACGCCGACTGGAAGGTCGTGCGCGCCTCGCCGGCCTTGCCGTCGGCCAGGAGGGTCATCGCCAGCTCGTACTTGGCGCGCGCCGACCAGACGGCGCCGAAGCCATCGCGCGTGGCGCGGTCGTCGAGCTCGCGCAGCGTCGTCGCCGCGGCGCCACCGGTGCCGGCGAGGCGCTCGGCGCGGCCGCACAGCAGCAGCGCTTCCGGCGTGCGCCAGTGGTTCTGGTTGTCGGCGAGCCACTTCTTGGCGTGCGCCGCCGCGGTCTCGGCGGCGGCCTTGTCGACGCCGATACCGGCGACCGCCGACTTGATCTTGAAGAACTCCGCGTCGGCCTTCACGAGCGCGCGGTCGGACTGCGCGTCGCCGAACAGTTGCGCCGCGGCCTTGAAGTCGCCGCGATCCATCGCGGCGCGGCCGGCGACGAACTGCTCGGGCGCGTTGCTCCACTCGATGCCGACGACCTGGTGGGCCGGGACCTCGAAGGCCTCGGCGCCGCGCTTGCCGCGGACGCCGGTCAGCAGGAACTCGGTGATCTCGACGCCGCGGATGCGGGAGCCATCCTTCTTCTGGACGACGTCGTTGATCTTCTGGCCCTGGGCGGCGGCGAACGGAGCGAGCAGGGCGGCGGTGAGCAGCAGGGGAAGCGTGCGCATCGGAGGGGCGGAGGGGGGCGTTCGGGGGTGTATGGGGGTGGGAGCGGCGTCGCGCCGTCTGCTCGGCCCCGTCAGGCGGCGCCGAGCAGATGGGCCTCAGAGCCTCAGCGGTTGCTCTGGAAGTAACGGAACAGCAGCAAGCCTTCCGCGCCGTGCGCCTTCAGCGTCGCGAAGTCGTCGTTGGCGCGCGCCTTGTTGTAGATCGTCGACGCGATGTCCTTGTACTTGCTGTCCTTGGCGCCGGCCTGCTTGCAGAACCAGTACGTCTCCCAGTGGAAGCGGTACCACTCGAGGCTGTACGGCTTGACCTCGGGGCGCAGCGCCCAGACGCGGTAGGCCTTGTCCTTGTCGCCGTAGTACTTGATGTACGCCTCGACCGGCTTCTCAAGTCCGGCGACCTTCTGGCCGGTGCCGGTCTTGTCGAACTCGAACCAGCCGCCGAGCGCGCGCGCGATCTGCCGCTTGAGTTCCCACTGCGCGGGGTTGGCCGCTTCGGCGGCGACGAGCATGTCGTACGCCTCCTGGAAGCGACGCTGCTGCAGCAGCGCCTCGCCGACCTTCGGACGGACGATCTGGTCGACGACCTTCTTCGTGTCGGCGTTGGCGTCGGCGCCGTAGAGCGTCAGCGTCCTCTGCGCGACCTCGTCGACCTTCTGCCACTCGCGCAGGCTCTCCCAGTTGAGCAGGGTGCCGACCAGGATGCCGAGCTGGGCCTTGGGCGAACTTGCGATGTAGTCCATGCCGAGCGCGACCAGCTTCTGGCGCGCGGCGGCGAGGTCCTGCGTCGCCTTCTGGATCTGCGCGTCGCCGCCGCTCTTGGCGATGACGCCGTCGAGCTCGTCGCTCAACGCCTTCACCTGGTTCTGGTACTCCTTGAACACCTCGGTGGCGAGGCGCGAGGCGCGCGTCGGATCCTTCTCCTTGAGCTGCACGTACGCCGCCTCGGCGAGGTCGAGCTTGCCGAGGTCGGTGTTCAGGCGGCCGATGAACTCGAGCGTCACCGGGATGTTGCGCTCGCCGTCCTTGGCGAAGTTCGCGACGAAGGCCTGCGCCTTCTCCAGCGCCGCCGGGTACTTCGTCAGGTCGCGCTTGATCTTGAACTCGTCGACGCCGCGGGCCTCGCTGTAGGCCATCTGCATCTCGGTGAACTCGGCGTCGGCCAGCGCGGTGGTGCGGACCTGCTGCTTGGCGGTCTCGCTCGCCGGCAGCGTCGTCTTGGCCGCGTAGTCGCGGTAGTCGGCGAACGACTTGCGCGCTTCGGCGAACTTGCCGCTGGCCGCGTGCGCGCGGCCGACGTTGACGAGCGCCTGCTCGTAGTAGGTGAAGTCGGCCGTGATCTTGCCGTACGACGCGATCGCGTCGGCGTACTTCTTCTCGTTGAAGCGGTCGTTGGCCTCCTTCCAGAACAGCTTGCTGCCGGCCGACACGCTGCTCGCGGCGATCGACTCGGAGGTCGTGCGATAGAAGTCGGCGAACGCCGGGTCGCTCTTGGTCTGGCGCTTGTGCGCCGACAGCGCGCGGTCGGCGGCGTCGGCGACGTCGCTGGCGCGCTTCTCGTCGGTGGCGGCGAACTTCTTCAGGCCCTCGCTGAAGGCCATCATGGCCTCGAGGTAGCGATCGCTGAAGGCGTACGCCATGCCGAGCATCTCGTAGGTCTGCAGGCCGAGCTTCTGCTGCTCGTCGGCCGAGAAGGCCGCGATCGCCTTGCGCGCGCCCTGGACGGCCGCCTCGTAGTTCTTGTTCTGCAGCTCGCCCTTCGCGACCTCGACGAGCAGCGCGCCGGAGACGAGGTTCTGCTGGAAGCCGAGGATGTCGCGCAGCACGGCCTTGGCGCGCACGCCGACGAAGTCGGACGGGTGCTTGTCGTTGATCTTCTGCGCCATCGCGAGCGCGTCGCCGACCTTCTTGGCGTCGCCCGACTCGGCGTTGAAGCGCGCCTCGGCGAGCAGCATCAGGTGGCCCGACGTGTCGCTGACGACGTCGAACAGGTCCTGGCCCTTCTCCCCGAAGGCGGTCATGTTCTTGCGGAACTCGGCGAACAGGTCGGCGGTGCCCGCAGCGCCCTCGCGCGCCATGACCTCGGCCGTCTTGACGTAGACCTCCTGCAGCATGTCGAACAGGAAGCCCTGCATCTCGCCGCTGAGGTCGATCTCGCCCTTCTGCGCCTGTTCGAGCGACGTCGAGATCTGCGTCAGCGTGCTCTTGTAGCTGTCGATGGCGTCGGCGACGTTGCCTTCGACCTCGCGGCACTGCGCGATCTCGAACAGGCCGCGGAGGCCGAACGCCGTCTCCTCGCCGGACTCGAGGACCATCTCCTCGAGCTCGCTGATGGCGCGCTGCACCAGCACGCCGCGGTTCTCCTTGTCGGCGCGCGCCTGCTCGCGCGACAGGACGGCCTTCTTCATCCACATCAGGTAGAGCTCGGTCTTCTTCGCGTCGTCCTTGGAGTCCTTCAGGTCCTCCATGACCTTGCCGCAGGCGTCGATGCCGTCGCTGAAGACCTTCTTGGCCTCCTCGGCGAGCTCCTTGACCTTGTCCGGGCTGTCCTGCTGCGCGATCTCCAGTTCCTCGACGAGGAACTGGCCGAAGTCCTGCGACGCGTTGGCGAGCGTCGCGCGCGCCTTCTGCTGCAGCGCGACGTTGCTCGACGTCTCGATCAGCTCCTTCGACTTCGCGACCGTCTCCTTGAACAGCGTGCGCTGCTGGGCGCGGTCGCTGCGCGAGCGCGCGCCGTAGTACGCGATCTCGACGGCGAGCTGCGCGATCTTCTCCTGGTCGCCGCCGGCGACGTTGTTCTTCGCCAGCTCCTCGGCCTCGATGCGCGCCAGCTCGATGAAGCGGAGATCGGTGGCGAGCGCCCGCACGAACGCGATCTCGCGATCGAGCTGCTGGTTCTGGGCCCACAACATGGGCGACAGGGAACCGAGGGCGAACACGAGCAGGGTCGGCGCGCCAAGGCGCGCGGCGTGGCTACCGGTCACGGGCGGACTCCAGAGCAGGTTGACGACGTTGACGGAAGTCGGCGGCGCGCGGCGAGCGCGGCGCGCTGCGACGGAGGGCGCGCCGTGGGCGCGGCGCGGCCTCGCAGAGGGGAACGCAGAGTATAGCGGCGCGTTCAGTCGATCCAACGTCAGCAGCTTCCAGCGCCGAGGCCAGCACCTCGCCCTGGAACCAGCGCCTCGCCCTGGAAACAGCTGCGGCCGCCGTCGCCGGTTGGCGAGGGCGGCCGCAGCCGTGTGGGGGAGGCGGCTCGCGCCGCCTCGAGCCGGGTCAACGGCTCACTTCATCGCCGCGTCCGGGCCGCCGTCGACCGGCGCCAGCTGCGGCTCCATCTCCTCCATCAGCACGATGCGCGCGCGGATGAGGATCAGGATCTTGCGGTTCTGGACCGACGTGCCGTTGCGGCTGAACAGCCACGACAGGCCCGGCAGGCTGCCGAGCAGCGGGACCGTCGAGCGCAGGTTCTGACGCTCCACGAGCCGCATGCCGCCCAGCATCATCGTGCCGCCGTCCGGCATCGTGACGGTGGTGCGGACGCGCTGCAGCGTCACTTCCGGCAGCTGGATCGAGATCGGCTGGCCGACGCCCAGCGTCGTCGTGAAGGTCGGGATCGGCGTCTGCAGCGTGACGACGCTCGGACGCAGCTCCATCGTGATGAACTTCAGGTCGCTGTCGACGACCGGGCGGACGTCGAGCGACACGCCGTCGTAGACCGTGCCGATGATCGGGTTGGCGACAGCGGCGGCCTGCGCGATCTCGACGTCGAAGTCCTTGATGTAGGACAGCTGGCGCAGGTAGTTCATGTTCGCCCGCGCGTTGTTGTAGATCAGCAGGCGCGGGGCATCGATCTGCTCGCTGCGCTCCTGCTTGCTGACCGCGCGCAGCACGATCTCGACCTCGGTGTCGTCGAGGAACGCGTACTGCAGCGACAGGCCGCCCGCGTTCGTCGGGCCGCCGTTGCGGCCGCCGAGCGTCTGGTTGTAGAGGTTCTCGACGCGACCCATGATGTCGCCGTCGTTGCCGTCGTCGTAGAAGAAGCCGGGCGACGTGCCGGTGCCGACCGTGCCGGGCACGGCGGCGTTCTGCTGCTGGCGCGGACCGAAGTCGTCGAAGCCGGCGTTCTGGCGGCTCTCGAGGCCGCGACCCGGCAGGCCCTGCGACGCCTGGTTGCCCAGGCCGCGCAGGTCGATGCCGACGTCCTCCAGGAAGCTGTCCTCGACCTTGAGGAAGCGCGACTCGACGTCGATCTGGATGCCGACGTGACGGCGCAGGTCGTTGATGAGCGCCGCGACCGCCGCGTGCGTCTCCGCGTCCGCGCGGATGTACAGCATGCCCGAGAGCATCTGCATCGTGAACGGGCTGCCGTCCCACTTGTCCGTCGCGATCGTCGACTTGATCAGCTCCTGCAGGCGGCCTTCGTCGACGACGGCGATCGGGACCTCCGCGTCGCCCTCGTCCTCGGCGAACACCGGCGCGTCGTCACCAGGGCCGACGAGGCGGAGGTTCGGGCCCTTCTTGTCGGGCACGCCCTGGATCAGCTCCTTGACGTTGTAGGGCTGCTGGATCAGGTTGCCGATCGCGTTGGCCGGCGTGACGAGGTGCACGAGGCCGTCCTTCACGCGGAAGGCGACGCCCGTCTTCACCTGGATCGCCTTGAGCGCGTCATCGACCGAGCGGCGCGGCAGGCGGAAGTCGGTCAGCGTCGTCGTCTCGGCGGCCATGTCCTTGACCTCCTGCGAGACGAAGAACGTCACACCGGTCAGCTGGCCGTAGTAGCTCGCCCAGTCCTGGACCGTGGCGCTGGCGAAGTTGTGCTCGGCGACCGTGTCGCGCAGCAGCTTGGCGACCGCGGCGTTCTCCGGCGAGTCCATCTCGCTCTGGATCGTGTAGCCGGCCGGCTGGCGCTTGCTGACCTCCGACCAACGCGACGTGTCGAACACGACCGTCTCGGTCTGCGGCACGTTGCTGTGCTGCAGCTCGAGGAACGTCTTGTTCCACTCGGCGCGCCAGCGCTCGCGGTTGTTGTCGACCGTGCTCTGGTGGCGGGCGCGGTCAGCGACCTCGCGCAGGGCCTCGGCGTCGGGGTTGCCCGGGTCGAGCAGCAGCGCCTGGTCGACCAGCGCGCACGACTTCTGGTAGTTGCCGTCCTGGAACTGGATGTTGGCGGCCTCGAGCAGGCTCTGCACGCGCTGCTCCTTGCTGATGGCCTGCGTGCGCGCGATGCGCGCGAGTTCGGCCTCGGACGCCGTCTTGGCCTTGTCGAGCATGTCCTGCTCGGCCTTCGCCTTGGCTTCGCGCGCCTGCGTCAGCAGCATTTCGACCTCCTTGCGGACGGGGTCGTTCGGCTGCATGTACGCCGAGAAGCGGGCGATCATCGCCGCGCGCTCGTAGTTGTCGACGGCCTTGCCGTACTGCTTGATCTCCATGTTGGCGCGACCTTGGTCGCGCTCGCGCTCGATCAGCGCCATCTCGCGCTCGCGGCGGATCGTGTCCTGCACGATCGCGTCCGAAACGACGCTGCGCAGCGGCACCTGATCGGTGTTGCCGAGCACCTCGTTCGCGCGCAGCAGGATCTCGCGGGCTTCCTTGTTGCCGGCGTCGAGTTCCAGCACGTACGCAGCTTCCATGCGCGCGTCTTCGAACAGACGCTGGTCGAGCGAGCGCCGCGCGTTGTCGAGCGCCTTCTGGACCACGGCCGCGCGATCGCGAGCCGGACCCTGACCTTGCTGACCCTGCTGACCCTGCGGATCCTGGGTCTGCGTGGCCGGCGCCGCGTCGTCAGCGAGCGGTTGGCCGTCCGAGCCGTACGGGCGGACGTCGACGCGGTCCGCGGGGGTTCCCGAACAAGCGGCCAGCGCGAGCAGGGAGGAGGCGACGAAGCCGCGCAAGCGCAGGGACTGAACCTTGATCATCGTGAGATGCCTGCAGAAATGGCGAACGGGGAGAGGGGGCGAGTCGCCTGCCGACAGCGCGCAAGGGCTGCGCGTTCGCGCCGGCGGGAGTCACGCAGCAGTGCGCACGGCTGCGTAGCCGTCGGCGAGCGAGCGGAGGCGATGGCTACATGGGCAAAGAACGCCGACGGCAACGACGAATCCGCGGATTCCGCGCGACTGCATGCCACAGTCGTGGGCGGGGAACGGTCGCGGGGGTTCGGCCGTTGTCGAGGGACCTGAGCCGTCGAGGGACGCTAGCCGGCTGCAGGGTCGCGGGACCGTAGCGATGCGCCAATAGACGGTCAAGAATGCAAACTGCCGTTCCCGCCAGGGATGCAGACCGGCGGAAGCGCGTCACGCGCCGGGGGTCTTGGGCACCTCGGGGCGTCCGAGCAGGCGATTGACCCGCTTGATGTCCTCCCAGGTGTCGCGCTTGGCCGCGGGCTCGCGCAGCAGGTACGCGGGGTGCCAGGTGACGACGACCGGGATGCCTTCGTACTGCAGGTCGCGGCCGCGCAGCTTGCCGACCGACTCGTCCGACCCGAGGAGGTTCTGCGCGGCGACGCGACCAAGGCAGACGATGACCTTGGGCCGGACCAGCGCCAACTGCCGGACGAGGAACGGCAGGCAGGCGGCGACCTCGTCGGGCTCGGGGTTGCGGTTGCCGGGCGGATGGCACTTGGCGACGTTGGCGATGTAGACGTCGCTTCGCTGCAAGCCCATGGCGCCAGACAGGATGCGGTCGAGCAACTGGCCGCTCGGACCGACGAACGGGCGGCCCGCCTTGTCCTCGCTGGCCCCCGGTGCTTCGCCGAGGAACAGCACGTCGGCGCGCGGGTTGCCCTCGCCGGGGACCGCGTGTTCGCGGCCTTGGTGCAGCGCGCACCGGGTGCAGGCCTGGATCTCCCGGCGCAGCGCCGCCAGTGCGGAGTCGACGTCGTCGCTGGCAGATGAAGAGGTGGGAGACGCGGTTGCCGCTGGCACGGCCGGCGCTGGCGTCGCCGGTGCCTGCTTGGGCGTCGCTGCGGCCGGGGCCGGCGGCGCCGTCGGGGTGGGCCGGATCGCCGGTGTTGGCGCCGGTGATGGCGTCGGCGTTGGGGCGAACGCTGGCGCGGGCGGCGCGGCAGCGGACTGCGCTTCGGCGGGCGGTGACGCGGCGGGGGCTGCCAGTTGGCGCGGCGGCAGCGTCGGCACGGCCAGCGTCAGGTCGCCGCCGTAGGCCTGCGCCGCAAGCTCCAGGTGCTGCAGGATCGCGCGCAAACCGGCCATCAGCGCACCGCCGCGCGCGCGGGCGCGGACCAGCCGTCGCCGGCGGGGGTGTAGTCCGCGCGGCGCGGGAACAGCCCGTAGCTGTGCGCGAGGCTCGGCTTGCTGCCGAGCGCGAGCACGCTGTGCCACGCGACGTCGTCGATGCCGTGCGAGGGCAGCAGGATGCTGTCGCCGGCGTGCAGCACGAACAGCGCGCCGTGCGCGGCGAGTTGGGCCGTGAACGCTTCGTCGCGGTTGAGCAGCCGCCACAGCCTCTCGTCGTCCGTGTCGTCGAGCGCCTGCATCGCGAGGCGCTCGTCGCGCGCGAAGCCGACGCGCACGAGCAGGCGCGCCAGCCGGCGCTTGCTGAGCGTCAACCACGCCGTGCTGCCCTCGAGCTGCGAGAAGCAGACCCCGAGCTGGCCTGGCTCCGCGTCGTGGTGGAACACGGCGCCGCCGTCCGGCGCGTTGTTGTAGAGGATGCGCTCGCTCAAGCGGTGCGGCCTTGGGATCAGCGTCGCGAGCAGCGCACGCAACGGTTCGCAACCGAGGATCGCACGGCACTCGGGGAACGCGCGCAGCGCGAACTGATCGACCCAGCCGGCCGTGAGGTCGGTCGCGGTCATCCATTCCTCGAGCTGCTCGAGTCCGGCGGAGAACCGGATGCGCAGCGAGCGGTCGCTCTCGTCGTTGGCGATCCACGCCAGCTTGGCCCACAGGTCCTTGGCGACGGTCGCGCCGGCCAGCTCGGCGTCGACGAACACGCGCTCGACCTCGCGCGTGTCGTTCTTGTCGACGGTGCTGCCGGCGTAGCGCAGGTCCGGATCGTCGCCGATGCGGCCCTCGAGCTCGTCGAGGAAGCTGCCGCCGGCGCGAAGCCGGTCGAACATGCGCAGGCAGGCGCGGATCGGCGCGTCGTGGCGCGCGGGCGCGTCCCCGAGGATCCCGGGGAGGAACACCGGTTCGCCCGCGTCCCAGCGCGCCTTCGCCTGCGCCGTCGTCGGCAGGATCCGTTCGAGCTCGACGGCGTGGCCGAGCACGGCGCCGCGGCGGCGCAGCGGGTGCACGCGGCGACCGCGGGCGCGCAGGGTGCGCGCGAGCGGCGCGTCGGCTTCGGCGAGGTGGCGGGCGGCGATCACGGCGGCGTCAGCTTGCGGCAACAGTGCGCACGGGGCAAGGCGGCGGCTGCGCGCGGCGCGCGTGCGCACTAGATTGCGCGGCCCTGCCGATGCCCGCATCCGCCGACCTCCCGCCGAACGCCGTGCCTCGCTGGCAGACCGTCGCCGTCTGCCTGCTGCTGGCGGCCGTCGTCTACCTGCCGTCCGCGCTCGGCGCGCAGTTGCTCGGCTTCGACGACACGTTCTTCTTCGGCCCCGCCAACCCGGAGATCCGCGACGGCTTGCTGACGGTGCTCGATCCGCGGCGGCCGATCGCCAACGCGTGGCTGCCGGTGGCGCACGCTTCGCTCTGGCTCGACTACGCGCTCGCCGGCGCGGCGCCGTTCTGGCCGCATCTGCACGCGCTATTGCTGCACGGGATCGTCGGCGCGGTGTTCGCGCGCCTCCTGCTGGCGCTCGGAGTGCGACCGCTGGCCGCGCACGCCGCCGCGGCGCTGTTCGTCGTGCATCCGGCGCTCGCCGAGTCGACGGCGTGGGTGAGCGGGCGCAAGGACCTGCTCGCCGGCTTGTTCGTGTTCTGGGCGCTGCATCGCACGCTCGCGTTCGCGCGCGCGCCCTCGCGTGCTGGCGCGCTGGCGCTTGCCGTGCTCGCGGCGCTGGCCATGTACAGCAAGGCGACGGCCGTCGTGTTGCCGCTCTTCGCCGCGCTGCTGTGCGCGCGGCAGCCAGGGCCGCGCGCCCGCTGGCTCGCCGTGCTCGTGCTCGCGCTGGCGGTGGCGCCGATCGCCGCGCACCACCAGGCGATCGCCGCGGCCGAAGGAACGATGGCGGCCGGCGGCGATGCGGGCGCGCGCTTGCTGCAGGTCCCCGGCGCGTTCGCGCACTACCTGGCGACCGCGCTGTGGCCGGCGCAGCTCAACGTGCTGTACCCCGAGTTGCAGACGCTCGAGCGCTTCCGCGCCGGCTGGGCCGGCGGCCTCGCGGTCGTCGCCGTGTTCGCGGCGCTGGCCGCGGCGGCCTGGGCGTCGCCGCGGTGGCGCGTCTGCGGCCTTGGCATGCTGGCGTTCGCCGTCGGCCTGCTGCCGTTCAACACCGCCTATCCGGCGTCCTCGATCGCGGCCGCCGACCGCTACCTGTACCTCGCGCTGCCGTGGCTGGCGCTGGCCTTCGTCGCGGCGGTGACGAACGTGCGGGCGCGGCTCGTCTGGCTCGCGGTCGCCGCGGCGCTGCCGCTGGCGTGGCGCGCCGGCGCGCGCGCGCACGACTTCGCCGACGACGAGACCTTGTGGCTCGCGAGCCTTGCAGTCGACGGCGAGAACGCCGTCGCCCGCCTCAATCTCGTCGACGATCGGCTGCGGCGCGGACCGGCGCGCTTCGACGAGGTGAAGGGTCACCTCGAAGCCGCGGCGGCGGCGGCGCGCTATCCGATCCACGAAGTGCGCGCGCGCCAACTGCTCGTGCGACTCGCGCTCGCCGACGCCGACTACGCGCGCGCGGCGCAGGAAGCGCGTGCGGCGATGGCCGCGGCGCAGGCGCAACTCGCGCGAGAGACCGGCAGCAAGCGCCGCGCCGAAGCGACGGCGTGGTTGCTGCGCTGCCAGCTCGACGCGTTCGAGCCGCTGCAACTCGCCGGCGACGAAGCCGGCGCCGAACTCGCGCATGCCGACGCCAAGGCACTTGCTCCGGCGCATCCGGACGTCATCGCCTTCGGCGCGCTGCGGCTGTTGGCGTCGTGCCGCGACGAACTGCTGGCCAAGGCCAAGGCGGGCCTGCCGCCGGTGCTCGCCACCGACGACGTGCGCGGCGTCGCTGCCGATGCGATGCTGGATCCGGCGCTCGCGGCGTCGCCGCAGCACGCCGGTCTGCACTGCGCCAAGGCCGAGTGGGAGCGCGCGCGCGACCGCGTGCTCGCCGCCGTGCGAAGCTATCGCCAGGCGCAGGCCGCGGACGCGCAGCACATCGGCGCGTGGCTCGGCGCCGCACGGCTGATGCGCGAGCGCGAGCAGTGGGTGGCCGCCGAGGAGTACGCGCGTGGCGGCCTGCGCGCGCGTCCCGATCCGTCGCTGCGGCAGGAGCTGGCGCTCGCGCTCACCGGCCAGGGCAAGCTCGCCGACGCCGAGTTGCAGCTCGAGGCCTACCTGCGCGTGCGACCCGAAGACAAGGACGTCGCCAAGGTGCTCGCCAACGTGTTGATCGGCCGCGCCTACGCCAAGGTCGGCGAGGGACCCGACCGCGCCGAGGCGATGCGGCTCGTCGAGCGCGCGCTCGCCTACAACCCCGACGAAGTGAAGGCGCACCTCGTGCTGGGGCGCATCGCCAAGGAAGAGCGGCGCTTCGCAGCCGCCGCCGAACACCTCGAGCAGGCCCATCGCCGCATGCCGGAGTACGAGGAGGCGCGCCTGCTCTACGCCGAGGCGCTCGCTGCGCTGGGCTACGACAAGCTGCTGCGGCGCGACGACGACGGCGCGGCCGACGCGTGGGCGCGCTGCCTCCAGGTCGCGCCGCCGGACTTCGAGTCGACCGAGATCCGCGCGCAGTTGCAGCGGCAGTGGGCGCGCTGCGAGGAGCGCGGCGTCGCGGCCCTGCGCGCCGGCGACCGGGCCGCGGCCGCAGCTGCGTTCCGCCGTTGCCTGTCGCTGCAGCCCGACCAGCACTGGGCGGCGTGGCTGCTGGCGACCGTGCTGCACGACGATCCTGCGGCAGACCTCGCCGAACTCGAAGGCCTGTGCCGCAAGGCGGTCGCGTGGCAGCGCCGCAACGAACTCGACGCCAGCCGGCAGACGTGGCTGTTGTGCGCGACCCTGCAGCGCGCCGGCAAGGCCGACGAAGTGCGCGCCGTCGCGCGCGCCTACGTCGCTTCGCCCGACGCCGATGCCGAGCCCGCCGTGCTCGCCGCGCTGCGCGCCTTCGCCGGCGCGTGACGGATCCGCGCCGCGCGGGTTGCAAACGGCCCCGTCGTCGCTACGTTCGCTCGACCGCGTCGCTTGGTCGGCGGCGCGCGCAAAACGGTCAGCTGCCGCAGGTCGCGGCGGTGCAGTTTCGGTGTTCGGCGGCAGCGCCTGCGGGCGCGGTCTGCCTTTCCTGCTGGGGGTGTGTCGTGGGTCGTAGGTCGAGCGACATGGCAATGTTGTTGGGCTCGCGCGGGCGCGGGCGTTCGCGCGGTGGCGTCGGCAAGGCGCTGCGCGGGGTGTTCGGCAACCTGTTCGGTCGCGGCGAGTGGCGGCCGGAGCCGGCTGCCAAGGTCCGCGTCCTGCCGCGCTGGGTCGCTGGCTTCGCCGCGATCGTCGGCCTCGCCGGCGGCTACTTCCTCGGCACGCAGAATGGCGGCAGCACGCCGGCCGGCCTCGCGGGCCTGAAGGCGCCCGCGCCGCGCACTCCGGGCTTCGTCGGCGAACTCGACGCCACCCCGCTGGCCCGGCAGGCCTTCCTGGTGACGCTGTACCCCAATGCCGCTGAGGCCGATGCCAAGGCCAACGCCAAGCGCTTCAGCGATTGGTTGGTGGGGCAGGGCGTCAAGAAGGCGCGGCCGTACCAGGCCAAGCTCGCCAACGGCCTGACCTGGGGCGTGGCGGTGTACTTCGACGGCGACGCCGAGCAGACGGCGACCCGTAATCAGCTGCAGCAACTGCCCGCCGAGGTGCCGGACGCCGGCTTCGTCGAGCTGCGAAACACGATTCAGGGCTGGCCGAAGGCCTACACGGTCCGGTAGACTGCTTCGCCCTTTTCGTCCGCACGATCCCGTCATGTCGATCCACAGCAGTCTGAAGACTTCCACCTCCGGCGGCGGCCAGCGCAACGTCTGGACGCGCGTCGAGCGCCTCGCTGCCTTGAAGAAGGCCGGCAAGTGGCAGGACGGCCAGCGCGTCGAGGGCCTGCCGAAGGTCCGCACGTCGTTCAAGGCCAAGTCCAAGGCGAAGAAGGCGGATGCGGGCGAGGCCAAGCCGGCTGCCGGCGGCAAGGCCGCCCCGGCTGCCAAGGCCGCTCCGGCCGCCAAGGCCGCCCCGGCAAAGAAGTGACGCGCCGCGGGGCGCGTCTGCCGACCGGCAGCGTGCGCCCCGGTCCGGACCGCCTGCGCGTCGCCCCCCGGTAGACGCGCCCGCGCCGTTCGTCGGCGCGCTCACGTCGGCCCGCGCGCCGACGCCACGCCATGGACCTGAAGCAGGCCCTCAAGTCGCTCGAAGGCAAGACCCAGGCGTCGTCGTCGACGAAGCCTGGCGTCGCGATGCCGAAGGCGCCGCTGATCGAGATCTTCCACTCGGTGCAGGGCGAGGGCCGTTTCGTCGGCGTGCCGATGACGTTCGTGCGCGTCGCCACCTGCCCGCTGCGCTGCCTGTACTGCGACACGCCCGGCAGCTACGAGGCACCGGCGCGCGTGCCGGTGCGCACCGGTGTCCGCGACGCGCTCGAGCCCAATCCCATCGCGGCCGACCGGGCCGCCGAACTGGTGCGGCAGGTCGTCGCGGCGAGCGAACCCGGCGCGCGCCAGAGCCGCGTCAGCGTGACCGGCGGTGAACCGCTCGTGTTCCCCGAGTGGGTGCGCGAGTTCGGTCGCCAGGTGCGCGGCAAGGGCATGCGCGTGCACCTCGAGACCGCCGCCGTGCATCCCGATGCGCTGCAGCAGTGCGTCGACCAGGTCGACCATCTCAGCGCCGACTACAAGCTGCCCGAGACGCTCGGCGCGCCGGCGAAGGCCGACTTCGCGCTCGCGCCGGGCCAAGGCTTCGGCGCGCTGCACCGTCGCTGCTGCGAGATCGCGATCCAGCGCGGCGCCAGCGTCGACGTGAAGATCGTGCTCACCGACAAGACCGGCGACGCTGCCGTCGAGCGCGCGCTCGCCGACCTCGCGCCGGTGCGCGAGAAGATCCTGCTCGTGCTGCAGCCGGTGACCCCGTTCGGCGCCGTGCAGAAGACCGTCGCGCGCCTCGACCTGATGCGCTACCTCGCGATGGCGCAGCGCGCGCAGTTCGACGTGCGCGTGTTGCCGCAGACGCACAAGCAGTTGCAGGTGCCGTGATCCCGGTCGCCGGCGCGCGCTGCGCCGGGCGCGCGGGCGTGGTTCCCGCCGCCGCGCCGTCGGCGCGCGTTACGCTGGGCGTCATGCGCCGCCTGCTCGCCAATGTCGTCGCGTTGCTGTGCGCCTGCCTCCTGCCCGCCCAGGAAGCGGGGCCGTCGTGCAAGCTGTGCGTGCATCGCGGCACGACGCCATGCGGCAAGCACGGCAAGCTCCTCGAGGTCGAGAAGGGCCCCGTGGCGCAACTGTGCAGCGCCGTCGCCGAGTGCAAGGCGTGCAGCGGCGCGCTCGCGATCGACTGCCGGCACTGCGCCAACGCGCCAGCGGAGACGGACCTCGCCGCGCGGCAGCGCCTCGCGCAGGAGTGGCTGCAGGGTCGTCGCAAGGCCGTCGACGCGGTCGCGGCGCGCGAGCCGTACGCGCACCTGAAGACGCCGCACTTCGATCTCGCCTGCGGCCTCAAGCCGGCGACGATCGGCCGCGACAAGCTCGACCAGCATGCGCGGCTGCACCTCTACGGCGAGCGGCTCGAAGCGCTGCACGCGAAGTTCCTCGCCACCTTCGAACTCGCCGAGTCGGACCTGCCCGATCGCATGACGGTGGCGCTCAGCGAGGAGGGCAAGGACCAGCAGGTGCTCGGCCCGCGGCTCACCGGCCTCGGCCCGGCGGGCGCGATCGGGCTGAAGCTGATGGGGCCGGAGTACGTCTACACGGTCTACCACGACCGTCGGTCGCTGCCGGACGACGAAGCCCTGCACCGCGCCGTCGTGCACAACGTCGCGCACCTGCTGCTCAGCCAGATGCGCACGGCGCAGTGGCTCGGCAATCGCGGGCACGGCTGGCTCGACGAGGGCGTGCCGCACTGGTTCGAGGAGACGGTCGTCGGCAAGTGCACGAACTTCTGCTTCGAGGAGATCCTGCTGCAGACGCCGGCGAGCTTCAAAGGCGGCAAGTGGCGGCCGGCCGTGCGCAAGATCGTCGACGAAGGCAAGGCGCCGCCGTTCGCGACCTTCGCGGCGAAGAACAGCGACCAGTTGACGTTCGTCGAGCACGCGTTCAGCTTTGCGCTCGTCGACTTCCTGCTGCAGCGCCACGGCGGCGCGAAGTTCCGCGACTTCCTTCGCCTCGTGAAGAAGGACGTGCCGACGCGCGACGCGCTGCAGCAGGCCTTCGGACTCAATCCGTTGTCGATCGACGCGCCGTTCCACGCATGGGTCAAGGACACCTACTCGCCGCTGCCCAACTGATCGTCGTCGCCTGCCTGTGCGGCTTCGCGGCCGCGCAGGGCGTGGCGACGCGCGAGAGCTGGGGCTACCTGCACCTCGAGGCGCGCCGGGCCGAGGTCCGGCGCGAACTCGCCGGCCGCGACGACGCCGACCATGCCGTCGTCGCGCGGGTCCTCGCCAAGCCCGACGACGGCCTGCCGTTCGCGCGGGTCGCCGACGCCCTCGCGTACCTGCGCGGCGTCGACGCCGACGCCGCGTTCGTGCTGCGCGCGACGATGGGCGCGTTCGTGCTGCCCGAGGTGGTCGATCCGGACGGCGCCAACGAAGCCTGCCGCGCGCTGCACGTCAGCCCGTTCCTGCCGTTCGCGCTGCCGTTCCCGGCGCCGGTGACGTTCGCCGTCGAGGCGCGCGATGCCTCCGGCGCGCTGCGCTGGACCGGCGTCATCGCGCTGCACACCGAAGAGCGCGACGTGCGCATGGCGCGGCCGACGATCGACGTGCCGTGCGAGGAGCTCGCCGATGGCTCGTACGAACTGACCGTCCGCACGCTGCTCGGCGACCAGCCGCCGCGGCCGACCGATCCGGTCGTCCGCTGGACCTTCCATGTGCTGCGCGGCTACCAGCAGCGCGCCGAGGCGGCGCTCGCGGC
>JBEITC010000406.1:0-3796 GCA_040375075.1 Planctomycetota bacterium
CGCGGCGACTGCGCTGCCGCCGCGCGCTCCGCCCGCGCCGCGATCACGCTCGCCGCCATCGTGATGACCGGCTTCATGCTGCTGTTCCTGCTGGCGCCGGGCCCGCTCGCCGGCGCGCTGACCGACCAGCCGCGGCACCTCGCCTACGCGCTGGTCCTGATCCCGATCGCCGGCGTGTTCCTGATCGGCGACGGCGTGCAGGTCGTCGCCATCGGGTGCCTGCGCGGGCTCGGCGACGTGCGCTCACCGGTCCTGGCCAACGTCGTCGGCTTCTGGCTGCTCGGACTGCCGCTCGGCTGCTACTTCGCCTTCGGGCTCGGCTGGGGCCCGGAAGGCCTGTGGTGGGGACTCGTCATCGGCCTGTTCGTCGTCGCGACGGCGCTGCTCGAGGTGCTGCGGCGCCGGCTCGGCGAACGCCGCGACCGGCTGGCGGTCGAGTGAGCGGTCGACGCGCGCGCGGCGCGGCCCTACGCTGCCCGGCCATGCGCCACGTCTGGCTCCTGGCCCTGGCCCCCGCCCTATCGTCGTGCTCGGCGTGGTTCTTCTCGGGCGTGCCGAAGGTCGACCGCAGTCGGCCCGTGGCGCTCGTCGAGACGACGGGCGGCGTCGAGCTCGGCGCCGCGACCGAGTTCGGCGTGCTGACCCTGGGCCGCACCGCGGTCGAAGGTCCGTGCCGCGTGCACTACTTCCTCGGGCCGACGCCGATCATCGAGACGGGTTCGCTGACGGCGGTCGGCGGCGGCTTCGTGCGCGCCGACATCGACCTCAAGACCCAGCACGCGCGCGCCGTCGACCGGCCGCTGCTGCCCGACGACGAACTGGTCGCGATGTGGACGCCGGACGGCCAGGGCGAGCGCTCCGTCGCCGTCACGCTGGCGCGCGCGGAAGGAGTGCGCGGCGACGCGCTGTCCGCGCCGGCGGAGCCGCTGCCGACCGGCGCTGCCGTGCTGCGCAAGGCCGAGGACGGCAACCTGCACTTCGTCGGTCTCGTGGCCGGCCGCGCGATCGTCGATGGCGGGCCCGCCGCGGGCACGTACTACGTGTTCGCCGGCTGCGACCGCCTGCGCGAGATGCTGGCGACGCCGCAGCAGCACCCGGTCGACGTGGTGCCGAAGTTCCGCCCCGACGACATCCGCGTGATGAAGCGCAACTGAGCGCCGTAGCGCGGACGGGCGCCCACGCGCGGGAGGGCGCCCACGCGCGGGAGGCAGCGCTCAGTCGTCGCGTTCGATGCCGGCGAGCGCCAGCACCTTGTCGACCAGCTGGTCGAGCACGAAGACGACCAGCTGATCGTGCGGCTGCAACTCGTCGTCGCCGCGCGGGATCACCACCGTGCCGTCCTCGCGCGTGATCGCCGCGACGACGCAGCCGCGCGGGAAGCCGGCGTCCTTCAGCGCCTTGCCGACGAGCTTGCTGCCGGCGGGCAGTTCGAGTTCGAGGACCTCCGCCTTGCCCTCCTCGATCGATGCGATCGAGGAGATGCTGCGGCTGCGCACGAACGCCAGCGTGCGGTTGGCGCACAGCAGGCGCGGCGAGACCGCGACGTCGATGCCGAGGCGCTGGTACAGCGAGACGTAGTCGGGCTTCTGCACCAGCGCGATGGTGCGCGCCACGCCGAGCGACTTCGCCAGCTGGCACGACATCAGGTTGCGCTCGTCCTCCTCCGACACGCCGAGGAAGGCGTCGACCTCGCCGACGTGCTCCTCCTGCAGGAAGTTCAGGTCGGTGGCGTCGGCGTGCAGCACGGTGCAGCCCTTGAGCGTCTCGCTCAGACGCTCGGCCTCGTGCCGGTCCTCGACCACCACGCGCACCGCGACGTGGTCGCGCTGCATCGCCTGGGCGACCTGCATGGCGATGCCGGTGCCGCCGAAGACCACGACGCTGCGCGTCGAGTCCTGCTTGTGGCCGATCTTCTTCTCGAACGTGGCGAGCGCCTTGGGCTCGCCGAGCACGAACACCTCGTCGTCGACGCGCAGGACGTCGGAACCGCTCGGCACCAGCACCTCGTGGTCGCGGTCGATCGCGGCGACGATCGTGCCCGCCGGCAGCTTGAGGTCCTTGAGGGCGTTGCCGGCGAGCGGGCCGTCGGCGACGGCGCGGAAGCGACGCAGCTGCACGCGGCCCTCGGCGAAGTTGTCGACGCCAAGGCCCTTGGTCTGGCGCACCGTCTTGACCAGCTCCTCGGCGGCGAGGTCGTCGAGCGAGAGCAGCAGGTCGTACTGCAGGTTGCGCCGGAAGAACGTGCGCGAGCGGCGCACCGCCGAGGTGTCGCGCAGGCGCAAGACCGTCTTCTTGGCCCCCATGCGCTTGCCGAACAGGCAGGTGAGCATGTTGGCCTTGTCGTCGTTCGACACCGCCAACAGCAGGTCGGCGGCCGGCGCGTCGGCCTTGTCGAGGACGTCCGGCCGCGAGCCATCGCCGTGCACGGCCTGCACGTCGAGCAGGTCGGCGACGCGGCGGATGCGCTGCAGGTCCGGATCGATGACGGTGATGGTGTGGCCTTCGGTCGACAGCACCTTCGCGAGGTAGCTGCCGACTTCGCCCAGACCGACGATCAGGATGTTCATCGGGAAGCCGACCACGATACTGTCCCGCCTGCCGGATTGATCCTCCTGCTCGACAACAAGGACTCGTTCGTGTGGAACCTCGCGCAGGCGCTCGGCGCGCTCGGGGCCGCCGTGGAGGTCGTGCGCAGCGACCGGATCGAGGTCGAGGCGCTGGCGGCGGCGCGCGCGCTCGTCGTGTCCCCCGGCCCCGGCCGGCCCGAGGACGCCGGCGTGTCGATCGCGGCGATCCGTCGCTGGTCGGGCGAACGGCCGATCCTCGGCGTCTGCCTCGGCCACCAGGCGATCGGCGCCGCGTTTGGCGGTCAGGTCGTGCGGGGCGCGCCGATGCACGGCCGCACGAGCCCGGTCGCGCACGATGGCGCCGGCCTGTTCGCCGGCCTGCCGCAGCCGCTCGAGGTCTGCCGTTACCACTCGCTGTACGTCGCCGACCCGCTGCCGACCGAACTGGTCGCGACGGCGCGCGCCGCCGACGGCGCGGTGATGGCGCTCCGCCACCGCGAACACCCGACCTTCGGCGTGCAGTTCCATCCCGAGTCGTTCCGCACGCCGCACGGCGCTGCGCTGCTGGCCAACTTCCTGCGCGAGGTCGCATGACATCCCCCGCCATCCGCTGCGCCGGCCTCGGCAAGTCGTTCGGCGGCGCGGTCGTGCTGCGCGACCTTTCGCTCGCCGTGGCGCCGGGCGAACTGCTCGGACTCGTCGGCCCCAATGGCGCCGGCAAGTCGACGCTGCTGCGCACGTTGCTCGGCCTCGTGCCGCGCGACGCCGGCGAACTGTCGGTGCTCGGCCTCGATCCGGCGCGCGACGCCGTCGCGATCGCCGCGCGCACCGGCTACCTGCCCGGCGAGACCGGCGTGTACCTGCAGATGACCGGCGCGCAGTTCCTCGCCTTCTGCCGCGGCTTCCACCCGCGCCGCGACGACGCGCGCGAGCGCCGGCTGGCCGAGGCCTTCGCGCTGCCGCTCGGCCGCAAGGTGCGCAGCTACAGCGCCGGCATGAAGCAGAAGCTGGCGCTGCTGGCCACGCTCGCGCCCGACCTCGATCTCTACCTGCTCGACGAGCCCGACCGCGCGCTCGACGCCAGCGTGCGCCTCGTGCTGCGCGACGAGCTGCGGGCGATGAAGGCGGCCGGCAAGACCATCGTGCTCAGCAGCCACCACCTCAGCGAAGTCGAATCGCTCGCCGACCGGCTGGTGTTCTTCTGGCAGGGCGCGCTGCTCGCCGACGGC
>JBEITC010000327.1:0-4757 GCA_040375075.1 Planctomycetota bacterium
CCGCAGCGCCGCCGGCGCGCGCGGCGTCACCGCGGCGATGCCTTCCGCGCTCGCCGCGCTGGTGCAGGCGAGGTGCCACCCGCCGGCGCCGGCGGCGACCAGCAGCGCGCCGGCGGTCACGAGCGGCAGCGCCGGGCCGCGCGCCATCCGGGCCGCCATCGCAACGACGGCGAACGTGCCGAGCGTCGCGAGCTGGCTGAGCACGCGGTACTCGAAGTGGTCGCCGCCGACCTGGAAGCAGTAGTACGCGGCGTTGAACGCGACGACGACGACGGCCGCCGTGGCCGGCGCGCGCTCGAACAGCGCGCGCAGCGCCGCGCCCGCCCCGCCGCGCAGCCCGGACACGAGCCACGGCAACGCGACGAGCGGCCACAGCCACGCGCCGTTCTCCAGCGCGAAGCAGCCGAGGTAGCGCAAGCCGGCGTCGGGCCACGACGACACGACCTTCGCGTAGTACGTGTTGGGCAGCCAGTCGCCGTAGTACAGCTTGCGCCAGATCGTCAGCGCGACGACGAGCAGCAGCGGCGCGAGCCCGAGCGCTGCGCCGCGCAGCGACAACCGGCCGCGCAGCCACAAGAACCCGCCGACCGCCGCCGTCGCCGCCGCCGCAGGCAGGCCATCAGGGCGCGTCAACGCGCCGAGCGCCGCCGCCAGCGACCACACCGCGAGCCAGCGCGCCGGCCGTTCACCGGGACCACGGAACGCGTGCAACGCCCACCACACGCCGAACAGGTTGGCGAGCGGCGTGTCGAGGCCGCCGGTCCACCACTGCAGCACCGTGCGGTTGCCGACCACCGCCAGCAACGCCACGACGCCGACGATCGCCGGACTGCGCCGGCCGTCGCGATCGCGCAGGCGATCCGCGGCGTACGCCAGCAGCGCGAACTGCAGCAGCCCGCAGCCGATCGAGAACGGGTTGGCCGCCTCCGGCGGCGCTGCGCCGGTCAGCCCCCAGATCGCCGCCAGCACGACGACCCACAAGAAGCCCGCGCCCTCGACCGCCGCGAACGGCGCGTCGTTCCACACGATGCCGCGGCCGTCGTAGAGGTTGCTCGCGTAGCGGAAGTGGATGTAGGCGTCGTCGCAGAGGAACGCGAGCTGCCAAGCGCCCCACGCCGCGCCCACCGCGAGCGCAGCGACGGCGGCGAAGCGCCATGCCGGACGCTTCGTGTCGGCAGCGATGCTCGCGGTCAACGTCATCGCGGCAGTATCGGCCGTGGCCGCACGCCGGCGCAAACGCGGAGTCGAGGCGGGGAGAGGATGCGAGTCGAGGAACGCGTCGGCGCGATGGCAACGGCAACGGCGAACGACAGGTCCGTGCGGTCGCGTTGGTCTCGGCGCCACTGCGCCGGTGAATCCCCCAGCCAAGCACAGAGGCAGGCCGACGCCCTTGGGAGGCGCACCGAGGCACGCCACGTTCCGGCGCGACGGCGACGCAACACCCCCAAGACCCCAAGGTCACGGGATCCGACGAAGAAGCAGCACAAAGCAGCACTCGGAGGAGTCCAAGCCAGCCTCGTTGCCGCGGCAGCACATTCGACTCGCACATCCCCACCCCCTTCGTCTCGCCCTTCAGCTCCCACCGCCGCCACTTCACCCACCGCGACTTCTGCCGTCGCCGCCAAGTCTTCTTCGTCTTCTTCCTCTCCTTCTGCTGCCGCCTCTTTCGCTTCCGCTTCCGGCTCGGTGCCGCTCGGTGCTCTCCCCGTTCGTCTCTGTGTTGTTGGATTGGGGCTCAGCCCACCCACCCTCACAACCCGAGGTCGCGCACCCGCCGATAGAACGTGCTCCTCGGCATGCCCAGCTTCCGCGCGGCTGCAGACTTGTCGCCGCCACACTCGCGGATCGCCTGCGCCAGCGCCTGTCGCTCGGCGGCGCTGCGCACGCTGCGCCAATCGACCGCGCTCGCCGCAGCGCTCGCCGCGTCGGCGGCATCGACGCGGGCAGGCGCGCGGCCGAGGTCGAGCACCGGCGTGCCCTCGCGCACGTGCGACGGCAGGTCGTCTTCCTGCAGCAGATCGCCGACGCCGAGCGCGAACGCGCGCTCGACGACGTTCTCCAGTTCGCGGACGTTGCCTGGCCACGGATACGCGGCAAGGCACGCGAGCGCGGCGCGCGAGCAGCCGCGCACCGGCCGGTCGAGGCGGTCGTGCTTGCGGTTGCCAGTGGCGAGGAAGTGATCGACGAGCAGCGGCAGGTCGACGAGGCGGTCGCGCAGCGGCGGCAGGCGCAGCGTGACGACCTGCAGCCGGTAGTAGAGGTCTTCGCGGAACGTGCCCTCGCGCACCATCTGCAGCAGGTCGCGGTGCGTCGCCGCGACGATGCGCACGTCGACGATGCGCGGCTGGCTGGCGCCGACCGGGCGGATCTCGCCGCGCTGCAGCACGCGCAACAGCTTGACCTGCACCGAGAGCGACGTCTCGGCGATCTCGTCGAGGAAGATCGTGCCGCCGTCCGCGGCCTGGAACAGGCCTTCGCGCGCCTGCGCGGCGCCGGTGAACGAGCCCTTCTCGTGGCCGAACAGCTCGCTCTCGACCAGCTCGGGCGCGATGGCGCCGCAGTGCAGCGGGATGAACGGCCGGTTCTTCCAGCGGCCGTCGAAGTGCAGCGCGCGCGCGACGAGTTCCTTGCCGGTGCCGCTCTCGCCGTGGATCAGCACGGTCGCTCGCGTCTGCCGCAGCTGCGCGATGCGCGCCGTGACCTCGGCGATCGCGGGCGAGAGGCCGATGGAGTCGGTCATGCGGTAGCCGTCGTCGGGCGACCGCTCGACCACCACGTGCGCCGCCGGTTCGCGGTCGGCGATGCGCGCTTCGGCGGCGCGCACGCCGGTGACGTCCTGCAGCAGCACGACGCGCTGGCCGTGCGGGAGCATGCGCACCTGCACGCGCAGCGCGCGCGCCGCGCCGGAGCCGTCGCCCGCCGGCAGTTCGAGTTCGGCGCTGCGCGCGCCGTCGGCGACGAGGCGCTGCAAGCGCGCCACCGCGATGGTCGCGGCGCCTGGCGGCGCGCCGACGCCGAGCCCGGGCAGCCACACGGTCGCGGCCTCGTCGGCGTGCGCCACGCGGCCTTCCGCGCTGAACAGCACGAGCGCCTGCTCCGGCCCGATCGACCACTCCGAACGCAGCCGCTGCAAGTCGGCGACCGCGGCCTCCGCGGCGGCCAGCGCCTCCTGCGCGCCGTCGAGCTGGCGTCGCAGGGCCACGTTCTCGCGTTCGAGCCGCGAGCGCGCCTCGCCGAGCCGCAGCATCACGCGGACGCGCGCCAGCAGCTCCTCGCGGTGGATCGGCTTCTGGATGTAGTCGACGGCGCCGAGCTGGTAGGCGGCGAGCTTCTCCGACTCGTCGGCGAGGCGCGCGGTCAGGAAGATCACCGGCACGAAGGCCGAGCGCGGATCGTCCTTGAGGCGCCGGCACGTCTCGAAGCCGTCGATGCCGGGCATCACGACGTCGAGCAGGATCAGGTCGAAGTCGCGCTCGCGGCAGAGCTCGAGCGCCTGCTGGCCGCTGTCGGCGGTCGTCACCTCGAACTCCGAGCCGCGCAGATAGACCTCGACGAGCGTGAGGTTCTGCGGCGTGTCGTCGACGGCCAGAATGCGCGCCATGGCGGGTCGTCCTAGTATGCCGCCATGGATCAGCCCGCGCGCCTGCCCTGGTGGTTCCTGGTCGCGAACGCGTCGCTGACGGCGGCCGCGCTCTGGCTCGGGATCAAGATCGGCGAGCGCCTGGCCTTCCCCTCGGGCCTCGCCGGCGAGCTGCCGCGCGCCCAGCTCGACGCGCTGGCCATCGTGCACCGCGAGATCCTGCGGTCGCACGTCGATCCGCAGCAGCGCGAAGCGCTGCTGGAGTCGGCGATCGAGGGCATGGTGCGCACGCTCGACCCGTACAGCCGCTACGTGCCGCCGGCGGACGCGGCGGCGTACGAGGAGCAGAACTCGGGCGCCTACGTCGGCATCGGCGCCGACTTCCGCGCCGTCGGCGACGAGGTGGTGCTGTTCTTCCCGCTGGCCGGCGGCCCGGCCGAGCGCGCCGGCCTGCAGCCGGGCGACGTGCTGCTCGCCGTCGACGGCGTCGCGCTGTCGGAGCCGGGCATGCGCGATGGCTACGTCGCGCGCGTTCGCGGCGAAGCCGGCGTCACCGTGACGCTGCGGCTGCGCCGCGGCGACCGCGAGCTCGACGTGGCGATCGAACGCGGCGAGGTGCATCGGCCGTGCGTCGCCTGGGCGCACCGCCTGCCTGGCGAGGACGCGCTCGGCTACTTGCTGCTCACCGACTTCCAGCCCGACGCCGCCGAGGAAGCGCTCGCGGCGATCGACGGCTTGCTGCGCGAGGGGCCGCTGCGCGGCCTCGTCGTCGACCTGCGCGGCAACGGCGGCGGCAGCCTGCTGGCCTGCGTCGACCTCGCCAACGCGTTCGTGCCGGACGGGCTGATCGTGTCGCAGACGCGGCGCGACAGCGAGGTCGTGGAGCGCTTCGAAGCGAAGCCCGCGCGCTGCCGCTTCCCGTCGCTGCCAGTGGTCGTGCTCGTCGACACCGAGTCGGCGAGCGCGTCCGAGGTGTTCGCCGGCGCGCTGCAGGACCGCGGCCGCGCCGTCGTCGTCGGCGAGCGCACGCACGGCAAGGGCTGCGTCAACACGATCTACGCGTGGCAGGACCGCGACTTCCGCCTCAAGCTGACGACCGGCCGCTACCGCACGCCGAACGGCCGCGACATCGAGCGCCGGCTGCGGCGCGCCGACGCCGACGACGAGTCGGCGGCCG
>JBEITC010000122.1:0-9034 GCA_040375075.1 Planctomycetota bacterium
CGGCGCGCTAGCCGCCGGCGACGCAGTGCGCGTCGAGCCACGCGCACATCTCGGCGAGGCACTGCAGGACGTTCTCGCGCGCAGCGTAGCCGTGGCTCTCGCTCGGCAGCATGCACAGCCGCGCGTGCCCGCCGTTGCCCTTGACCGCCGCGAACATGCGCTGGCTCTGCAGCGGGAAGGTGCCCGGGTTGTCGTCGTCGGCGCCGTGCACGAACAGGATCGGCTCCTGGATGCGGTGCGCGTGGCGGAACGGCGACATGGTGTCGTAGATCTCCGGCGCCTCCCAGTAGGTGCGGTCCTCGTTCTGGAAGCCGAACGGCGTCAGCGTGCGGTTGTAGGCGCCCGAGCGCGCGATGCCGCAGCGGAACAGGTCCGTGTGCGCCAGCAGGTTGGCCGTCATGAACGCGCCGTAGCTGTGGCCGGCGACGGCGAGGCGCGCCGTGTCGACGGCGCCGTCCTTGGCGAGCGCTTCGACGGCGGCGCGGGCGTTCTGCTGCAGCTGCACGACGAACGTGTCGTTGGCCGAGCGCTGCGGGCCGACGATCGGCATCGCCGCGTCGTCGAGCACCGCGTAGCCGGCGAGCAGCAGCGCGAGGTGCGAGCTGCCGCCCGGCCGCAACCAGCGATTGGGCGCTGCACGCACCTGCCCGGCGTCGCTGGCCTGCGTGAACTCGACGGGATACGCCCAGACGAGGCATGGCAAACGCTTCCGCCCGTCGTGGCCGGGCGGCAGGTACAGCGTGCCCGACATCTGCACGCCGTCCTCGCGGGCGTAGGTCAGGATGCGCTTCTGCGCGCCGCGCAGCGCCTCGCCCGCCGGATCCTCGAACTGCTGCAACGTCGTGCGCTTCGCCGACACGAGGTCGACGACCAGCAGCGCCGGCGGCGTCTCGCGCGACTCGCTGCGCACCAACAGCCGCAGCCCGCGCGCGTCGAGGAAGCCGAGGAACTGTTCGTGGCGGGTCGCCTCGGCGTGGAACAGCCGCTCCTTGCGGCCGGTGGCGAGGTCCCAGCGGTCGACGAATGGCCGGTTGCCCTGCGGCGAGGCGCCATCACCGGCGAGGAACACCGCGTCGCCGGCCATGCGCACGAGCGCGCGGCCGTCGGGCTGCCGCTCCACCACCGGGCTGCCCGGATCGCCGTACGCGTCCTGCGTCGAGCGCTCGAGCAGCAGCACGCCCGCGGCGCTTGGCTGCTTGGCGTCGAAGCGCCACAGGCGGGCCCGCCGCGTCCGCCGGTCGAACTCGCTCGCCAGCGCCAGCGCGCCGTCGCTGCCGAACTGCAGGCCGGACGCGCGGTGCTCGGTGCGGAACCAGAGCAGCGGTTCGCCGTCCGGCTCGTCGAGCCGCCAGACCGCGTCGCGGAGCGGCACGTTCGCCTTGGGGTCGCCGCCGTCGAGCGCCTCGGTCCACACCAGCGTGTGCGGCAGCGACGCAGCCCACGCCGCGCCGCGCGGTCCCGTCGGCACGCCGCCGATCGGCACCGTCTCCTGCAGCGGCGTGCGGGCGACGAGCCGCGCCGGCCGGCCTTCGAGGTCGAGCAGCTCGACGACCCGCGGGAACGCCATGCGCGGGTGCTGGTAGCTGTACGGCCGCTCGATGCGCGACGTCAGCAGCAGCGCGCCGTCGGGCGACGGCTCGGCGCGCTCCCACAGCGCTGGCGCGCCGACGAGGGCCCGGCGACCGTTCGACGGGTCGACGATGGCCAGCTGGCTGCGGCCATAGTGCTCGAACAGCGCCTCGTCGTGGGCGTCCTGGAGCAGGTCCTGGTAGGTGCGCACCGGCGCCTTCTCGCCGGCCCGCGCGACCTGCACCTGCGGACCGCTCGGCACCAGCGGCCGCTCGGGCGCCTGGCCGGGCACGACGGCGAACACCAACAGCCGACGCTGGTCAGGCAGCCACTGCACGCCGCCGGCGAGCACGGCGTTGACGCGCATGCCGTCGATGCGCCGCGGCGGCGTCGTCGCCGGATCGGCGACCCACAGCTCGCCGCCGCCGTCGCTGGCGCGCACCAGCGCGTAGGCGCGATCGTCGGCGCTCCACAGCGGCCCGCTCCAGTGTCCCGCTGCGAGCGGCACGGCGACCTCCGTGCCGTCGGCGACCGAGCGCAAGGCCAGGGCCGTGGTCTTCGTCGCCAGTTCGGGACCGTGCGCGACCGGGTCGACGCGCATGCCGGCGAGCTTGAGGTGCGGCCGGGCGATCACGTCGAGGCCGGGCAGCGCTTCGCGCGTGCGCAGCGAGATCCACGTCCGCTGCGGCGACAACTGCGCCTCGGGCGGCGGCGGCGACTCGACGAGGCGCGCGATCGCCTCGGGAGGCCGCAGCCAACCGGCGTCCGGCGGCGATTGGGCGGCGAGCGATGGCGACAACGCCGCCAGGACGGCGGCAGGGAGCACACGGCGCGGCGTGGTCATGCCGCGCATCATGCCGCGGGCGTCGCGGCGGCGCAGGCTCAGCGGTGCGCGATACGATCCAGCGACTCGCGGTGCTTCTGCGCGAAGGTCTCGCGGAAGTCGGCGCCGTCGATGAAGTCGAGGCGCGAATCGGTCGCACGTCGGCTCAGCAGCTCGACGTCGATCAGGTTGAAGACGATCTCACCGAAGTCGGTCGACTTGCGGATGCCCCAGCGATCGAAGACCAGCGCGGCCATCGGGCCGAACTGCAGCGACGCGTACTCCTTCAGGCCGATCAGCAGCTCGCGGCCGCCCACGTGGCGCTCCTCGCCGACCTTCTCCTCACGGCCGAGTTCGGCCATGGTCCAGTCGAGCGCATCGAGCACGAAGTAGTAGGCGTGGCGCGAGTAGCGTCGATCGCGACGGCGCACGTTCTGGATCTTGTCTTCGAGCAGGTCCTGTTCAGCGGTTGCCATGGACACGGTTCCTTCGAGGACGCAGCGGCGGCGGAACGCCGGCGCTATCGACACATTCGGAACCACCCTTGAGCGCGGCGGAGTGACCGCTCCGACGCGCCATCCCAGCGAAACCACGACGGCATCGGCCGATCCCAACGGCCGCTCCGCTCACGTTGTGGAGAACGACGCGAAGCAGGCGACCAGCGCCTGCTCCGGCGGAATGAGCAGGTCGAGATCCCGCTCCGCCGCCAAGGTTCGTTCGAGCCACGCTGTCCATGGTTCCGTGCGCGGCGGAGGGTAGGTAGCGTCCGCGGCCTCCGCAAGGGTGCACACGGCGGCGTGCAGCTCGCGGCGCACCAACCACAGAAAGGTCCGCGCCGCCTCGACTTCCAGATGACGGCCGCGGGCGCCGGCGAGCGCCTCGCGGGCCAGTGCGACGGGCCGCAAGCGGTCGGGCTCGGCGAGCGCCTGACGCACGAGATGGTGTAGCTGTACCACCCGTTCGGTGCACGCCAGCATGGCCTGTCCGAGGCTGCCGCCAGCCAGACGTACGGCCTCGTCGTGGTGTGGAGAACGGTCTGGAATTCGTGCGGAAAGTTCGCGGCGCAGCGTCGCCTCGGCCAACGGCAGCACGCCGAGACGCTGCGCGCGCGAGTGGATCGTCGGCAGCAGATTTTCCGGCCGCGAGGCTTCGAGCAGCAGGTACGTGCGCTCGCCGGGCTCTTCCAGCGTCTTCAGCAACGCGTTCTGCCCCTCCTCGTCCATGCAGTCGGCGTCGGCGATCACCAGCACGCGCGCGCGGCCCTCGACGGCGTGCCGCTGCAGCGTCTCCTGGGCGCGCCGGATCTGGTCGACCTTGACCACGTAGAAGCTCTTCTTCCACTCGTCCTTGTCGGCTTCGTCGCGCGCGCGATCGACGAGGTGGACGTCGGGATGCAGGCCGTTGGCGACGCGCGTGCAGGTGCGGCAGACGCCGCACGGGCCGGCGTCGTCGAGGTCGGACGGACACAGCAGCGCCGCCGACAGCCACTGGATCACGGTGGTCTTGCCAGCGCCGCGCGCGCCGGCGACGACGAACGCGTGCGGCAGCGCGCCGGTGCGCGCGAGCTTGAGCCAACGCGCCAGCGCGTCGCCCTGGCCGAGCGGCGCGCGCAAGCGCAGGTCGCCGTCGGGGCCGTCCTCGGCGGCCATGGCCTGGCTCGCCGACGGGATGCGCGCCTCCCGCACCCACTTGCCCGCGGTCACGCCAGCAACCTCGCCAGCGCCGCGCGCAGGTCCTGCTGCACGGCTTCGAACGGCCGGCTGGCGTCGAGCAGTTGCGCGCGCGGGTCGAGCGTCGCAGCTCGGCGGTAGCCCTCGCGCACGCGCGCGTGATAGTCGGCGGGCCGCGCTTCGATGCGGTCGCTGGCGCGCGCCGCGCGGCGCGCCAACGCCACGTCGGCGGCGACGTCGAGGACGAACACGGCGTCGGGCAGGCAGGCGCCGTGCACGGCGCGCGTGACGTCGAACACCCACTGCGGCGAGAGCCCTGGCGTCGTGGCGAGCGCCTGGTAGACGAGCGTCGACAGGTAGCCGCGCTCGGCGACGACCACGGCGCCGCGCGCGAGCGCCGGGGCGACCTGCTGCGCGACCAGTTCGGCGCGCGCCGCCGAGAACAGCAGCGCCTCCGTCACCGGCTGCAGGTGCCCCGTGGCCGGCGACAGCAGCAGATTGCGCAGCGCCTCGCCCACCGGCGTCGAGCCGGGCTCGCGCACGTGCAGCGTCTCGCGTCCTTGCCCGCGCAGCCACTCGACCAACGCCACCGTTTGCGACGACTTGCCGCACCCGTCCGGTCCGTCGAGCTGCACGTAGACGCTCACTGCAGTTCCTCGAGCAGTTGCCGCAGCTCAGGCGACTTCGCCAGCTCCTCCTGCAGCGACAGCGCCATGTAGCTCACCGCCGCCCGCGTGCGGTTGCCGAGGAAGCGGCCGACTTCGCTGCCCGACAGGCCGTTCTGCAGGCACAACCACGCCAGCGCCTTGCGGGCGCGGCTCGTGGCGCGGCCCTGCCGCTTGCCGAGCAGCTCCGGCGCCGGCACCGCGAACTTCTCGGCGACGCGATCGCGCAGGCGCGCGAACACGCGGCTCGGGTCGATGAGCTCGAGGTACTTCGGCGGCAGATGCGCGCCGCGCTGCCGCGCCCACGCCGCCCGCAGCTCGGGGTAGCCGCCGACGACGTTCTGCGCCAGCGACTCGATCTGGTTGGCGCGGCCGTTGCGCGACGGCTTGCCCTCGAGCGCGCGCAGGTAGCGCAGGCGCGCCATCGGACCCGGTCGCTCGATCGCGGCGACGAAGCCGGCGAGGCAAGAAGAGGCCAGCGTCGGATCGATGTCGCGGATCTCGTTCGGATGCCAGCGCGAGGCCAGCACCGTCGGCTGGCCCAGCGCCTCGCGGGCGCGCAGCACGCCGAGCACGAACTTCTGCAGCTTCGGCTTGCCGGCGACCCGGTGGAACTCGTCGAGCACCATCGGCTTGCCCTGCGTCAGCTCCTCGAACAGCGCCGGCACGCGGTCCTCGTGGTGCGCCGACTGGAACGCCTTGAGCAGGTCCGGGAGTTCGAACCAAAGGCACGGCGTGCCGGGCCGGGCGCCGCCGCGCGAACGGCCGTCGAACTGCTCGCGCCACCAGCGCAGCAGGAACGTCTTGCCGACGCCGCTCGGGCCGTGGAAGCAGAACAGGTTGGACGGCATCGCCCTGCCGTCGCCGAGCGACTTCAGCACCAGCCACGCGGTGCGATTGCTGTCGTCGACGACCGGCTGCTGCGGCGAGACCTCGAGTTCGTCGAAGTTGCGCGCCTCCGGGATCTGCACCTCGACGGCGAGGTCGGTGCCGAAGTCGGCGGACAGCACGTCCTGCAGCAGCGGCTGGAACAACGCGCGCACGCGGTCGGCGGCGAGCCGGTTCTGCGCCTCGAGGTAGACGGTGCCGCGCTCGAGCAGCACCGGGCGCAGGCCCACGAGCCACGCGTCGTACGCAGCCGCGCCCGCCCGCTCCCGCAGGGCGGACTGCACGCGCGACCAGCATTCCTCGAGCACAGGGAGCATGAAGCGTCTGGGGCCGGCCGCGCTCGGCCGGGGGAGCAAACGCTAGTGCCTCGTCACTTGCGACGCCACTCCGCCAGCAGCGTCGCGGCCTCGGCTGCCGCGGGCGCGCCGTCGGCCTCGCGACCGATGCGCTCGAGCAACGCCACCGCCCGCTCGTCGTCCCCCAAGCCCTTGCGCAGTCGGGCCGCGCGCAACCACAAGGCAGCGCGTTCCGCGCGATCTGCCGCCTCGTCGGGGCGCTCGCCGTCACCGAGCACGAAGCGCCGGTCGAACTCCGGCAGCACCGCCGGCGCGACCTCGAACTCGCGCGCCGCCTCGACGGACTTGCCGAGCGCCTCGAAGGCGTCGCCCAGGCGGACGTGGAGCTCGCGGTGGAACGGATCGATGCGGTTGCACTCGACGAGGTAGCGCGCTTCCTCGCGCCGGTCCCCCGCCTCGCGCGCCGCGGTCGCCAGTTCGTAGCGCGGCGCGAACGCGCGGGCCGAGCGGCGGCAGTAGGCCTTGGTCTCGGCCAGCGCCTTGTCGGTTTCGTCGCGTTCGCGGTAGAGCCGGGCGAGCAGCAACTCCGGCGCGCTGCCGACCTCGGTGCACGCCGGCCAGCAGGCCTTCGCCGCCTCCCACTGCGCGATCGCGCCCTTCTCGTCGCCGCGCGCGAGCAACACCCGGCCGTACGCGATGCGCGAGTCGAAGTCGTCGACGCCGGCGGCGAAGGCCTTCTCCCAGCACGACACCGCTTCGTCGACGTCGTTGCGGCGACGCAGCAGCTCGGCGCGCGCCAGCAGCGCGCGCGGCGCGTCCGGCTCGCTGCGCATCGCCTCGGCGAGCCAGCGGCCGGCGTCGACCGGATTGTCGCGCTGCAGGCAGCCCCACGCGAGGTCGACGCGGACGTCGGCGTTGCGCGGCTCCTTCGCCGCCTGACCGGCCATCCGCGCCATCGCGTCGAGGTCGGGCCGCTTCTGCAGCCGCATGCCCGCCAACTTCTCCGACTCGATCCACTGCAGGAACTGCGCGTCGAAACGGCGCGACGGCATGCCGAGCGCCTTCTCGAACGCCTCCTCGGTGTCGAGGTCCTCGGCGAACGCGCGCAGCAGCGCCAGCGCCTTGTCGAAGCCGTGCTTCTGCGCGATCCACTCGACGATCAGGCCGCCCTGGTAGTAGCCGAACAGGATGCGCGGCCCGCGGAACAGGCGGTTGAGCAGGTGCACCGGCGGGATGTCGCGGTTGTGGAACGCGTCGAACAGCTCGCGGTCCATGCCGCGCTCCCACGACGGATCGCGCGCGCGCTCCTCGAACACCGAGAAGCCCTCGGTCAGCCAGCGCGGCACGCGATTGTCGCTGACGCCGAGCGTCAGCACGTGCGTGTACTCGTGCCAGGCGGTCGCCTCCCACATGAAGTCGTTGCGGCGCAGGTCGGAGTCGACCGGCGACACCAGCGTGATCAGCCGGCCGAAGCAGACGCCGAGCGCGGTGAAGCCGCGGAAGCCGATCGTGCGCACCGAGAAGTCGTCCCAGGTGCGCAGCACCTCGATGCGCGTCGTGCCCTGCGGCCGCCAGCCGTACTTGGCGCCGAGGACTTCGGCGGCCTCCAACTGGACCGGCAGCAGGTAGGACTGCAGCACCTCGCTGTCCTGCCGGTGCAACTGCACCTCGAAGGGGCCGCTCGCGACCGTCACGTACTCGTCGTCGAGCAGGCGCTGCACCGCCAGGGCGTTGTTGCGCCAGGGATCCACGAGGCCGTCGGCGAGCTGCTTGGCGCGCTCGAGCAGTTCGCGCGCCTGCTTGCCGTCGCCGGTGCACACCAACGCCTTCGCCATGCCCTGCAGCGTCGGCACGTCGTCGGGCGCCGCCAGCCGCGCGGCGGCGAAGAACGGCAACGCGTCGGCGAAGCGGTACAGCGCGCACAGGTGCTCGGCGAGCACGCGGTCGCACTCGTGCCAGCCCGGATCGCCGGCCAACGCGCGGCGGCGGAACGCCTGCCAGCCGGCTTCGTCCTTCAGCAGCCACGCCGCCGCCGCGCGGTGGCAGAGCGCGTCGCGGTCGTTGGGGTCGATCGCCAGCGCCTCGTCGAACAGGCGCGCGGCGTCGCGGTAGCGCCGGTCGTCGAGCACGTTGACGGCGCGCTCGACCAGCGCTGGCACGCAGCGCGCGTTGCGCGCGAGCAACCGCTGCAGGAACTGCTCGGTCTTGCCGGCGTCGAGGATCATGTTGCCGCTGCGCACGCGGTACATCGCCAGCAGCGCCTCCTCGTCGTCGACGTGGCCGTCGAGCGCCGCCTTGAGGTCCTTCTCGCCGCTCGGGAAGCCGCCGGCCTCGCCGTAGGCCTCGAACTTGCACAGCCCGAGCGTGACCCGCGCCTCGCGTTGGTCGGGTTCGAGGTCGAGCGCTGCGACGAGCGCGCGGCTGGCGGCCTCGAGGTTGCGGCGGCCGCCGAGCCGGTGCAGCGAACGGCCGCGGAAGGCGTGGCCGCGCGCGTCCTTCGCTGCTGCGTCGGCGTTGGCTTGCCAGAGGGCGCGCGCCGCGGCGCGCTGGCCATCGGCCCACAGCGTTTCGCCGAGCAGGTGCCGGGCCTCGAGGTCGTCGGGCTGGCGCTCGCCGAGCGCGCGCAGCAGCGTCGCCGCAGCGCCGTGGTCACCGACGCGCCGCAGCGCTTCGCTGCGCAGCAGCACGGACTCGCGGCGATCGCGCAGCGCCGGCTCGGCCCCGGCGATGGCGTCGCGCACGGCCTCGTAGCGGCCGCGCCGCAGGTCGAGCTGCCACGACGCCGCGTTGGCGCCGGCGACGAGATCGAGCGGACGATCCTTCTCGTCCTGCTCGGCGATCGCTTCGAACAGATCGTCGAGTTGCGCCTCGGCCGCCGACCATTCGCCGCGGCGCAGCTTCTTCTGCGCCGCCTGCAGCAGCGCGCCCAGGTCCTCGGGTTCGTCCTGCGCCGGCGCGGCGACGGCGAAGAGCGCCGCGAACGCGGCGAGGAGCGGCGAAGCCGGACGGCGATTCATGGGGTGGGACGATACTGCGGCGGGACGGCGAAGCGGCCGCCGTTCCACGCGGCGCGCACGCGGCCTAGAGTGGGCCGCGCATGGCGGACACCCAAGCGGAGTACTA
>JBEITC010000654.1:0-1673 GCA_040375075.1 Planctomycetota bacterium
CTCGAGCGCGCCGCCATCCTGTGCGACGTGCAGAAGATCGGCGAACTCGACTGGTACGCCCTCGGCGCGAAGATGCTCTGCGACGAGCAGGACGACGGCGGCGGCTGGCGCAGCCCCGTCGACCACGGCGCCGGCGGCGTGCTGAGCAAGGGCCGCGGCGACCTGGTCTCGACGTCGTTCGCGGTCCTGTTCCTGCGGCGCAAGTTCCAGAAGGTCGCCGGCCCGATCACGCAGCACGTCGTCGTGTTCGCCAACCTCGGCCCGCAGTCCAAGCCCGACGACGTCGAAGCCTGCGCCAAGGGACTCGTCGCGCGCGGCAAGGCGGCGCTGCCGGAGATCCTGCACAAGCTGCGCAGCGACGTCGGCACGCAGCGGCAAGCGGCGGCGCTGGCGCTGCGCGCGCTCGCTGGCCAGGACTTCGGCTACGACCCGGCGCGCGACCCGCAGCAGAGCCGCGACGCGATCCACGCCGCCGAGCTGTGGCATCTGCGCAACCGCTGAGCCGCGTCCGTCGGAGGCGATCCGCGCGTGCGGCGGGATCGACGGCGATTGGCCGGGCGGACGCGCCGAGGCCGGCTGGTCGCGCCCAGCGAAGCGGCGACGGCTCGCGCGCCAGCTGCCGGCGGCATGTCGAGGTCGTCGCGCATGCCGACCATGCGGCCACGCCGAGCGTGGGCGCGCAGCGCCGGGCGGGCTCCGTGCCCGCCGCGCTGCCACGCCCTCACGGCTTCGCGAACCGCACCCGCTCGTACGCGCGCAGCGGCAGGTCCTTCGCCGGCAGGCTGCCGTCGTCGACGCGGTCGTAGACGGCGATCACGTCGGCGATGCCGTCGCCGTCGAAGGCGCCGACGAGCAGGTCGCCCAGCCGCCACTGCTTGGCGTCGCGCACCGGCGCGCTGGCGACCGGCGGCGTGTCGCCGACGAGGCCGCCCGACACTTCGTCGAGGAAGCCGCCGACGAGCGTCAGCACGCGGTCGAGGTCGAACACCGGGTTGGGGTCCTCGAACAGCACGCGCCGCATCAGCCGGCGGCCCGCGGCCGACGCGAGCGTCGGCGCCTGGCCGTCCATCGCGTGCAGGTCGAGCGCGAGCCCGTCCTGGCGCACGAGCGCGAGATCGCTGCGGCCCTTGCCGGTGAACGCGCCGCGCACGCCGAGCCGTGCCTTGCTGGCGACGGCCTGCACCTTGGCGAGCAGTTCGTCCTGCTTGCCGATCAGCTGCAGGATCGGCGGGATGCGCAGCGTGATCGTGCGGCGCCACTTCGGCGCTCCGGCGAACGCGCCGTCCTCGCTGCGATAGCCGACCGCCTTGATGTCGATGTCGATCGACTGCACGAGGCCGAGCAGCAAGGCGCCGATGCCCGGCACCTGCACCTGGAACGCGAGCAGGTCCGCCTTCTTGTCGTCGTCGAGGTCGGCGAGCAGCACGGCCGAGACGTCGTCGGCGACCGCCTGCGTGCGCGCCTTGGTGAACTGCGGCCCTTCCTTGCTCGACAAGAACGTCCACACCTTGCGGCGGTGGGCGATGACGAAGTCGGGGATGCCGTCGCCGTCGACGTCGCCGCGCTGCAGCAGCTGGCGAACGCCGAGCACGAGCGTGCTGCCCGGCGCGACGGCGGCCTTGGGCGTGCTGTCCTCGAACTGCGCGAGATCGACGGTGCGCGGCGCGCGGAAG
>JBEITC010000511.1:0-2779 GCA_040375075.1 Planctomycetota bacterium
CGGCGAGCTGCTGGATGCGCGCGTCCGCGGCCGGCATGCCGCCGCGGCGACGCAGTTCTTCGCGCCGGTACTCGGCGTTGGCCCGCAGCTCGTGGTCGAGCCGCTGCAGCGCCAACGCGTTGCGTGGATCGAGCCAACCGCGCAAGCGATCCGGCGCATCGTCCAGGCCCGCGTCGAGCGCCTCGCGCAAACGCGGCGCCGCTTCCTGGTCGAGGCGACGACGGATCGTCTCGAGATCCGCGTGCCACGCGACGGCGCGGGCATCGGGCACAACGTCCGGGATGGCGACGTCGGCACTGCCAGTCGCACTGCCCGTAGCACTGCCCGTCGCACTGCCAGTCGAACCGCCCGTCGCATTGCCAGTCGAACCGCCAGTCGAACCGCGCTGCAACACGAACTCCGCGATCGGCGCGGACTCGGGGGCGCCTCGCTGCGCCAGCGGATCGAGGCGCCACAGCAGCATGGCCGCGGCCGCCGCCGCAGCGACGCCCCAGGGCCAACCGCGCCACGGCGAAGCCGGCCGGGCGACGCGTTCGGCAGCGCGCCGACAGAGCTCGTTGAGCGCGATGCCATACGTCGGGCCCGGCGCGACGCACAGCTGCCGCAGCTCCTGGACGAAGGCGACTTCCTCGGCGACCGCCAGCAGCGCCATCGGATCGCGGTCCATGCGCGCACGCGCCGCCGCCAGCTCGCCGGCATCGCCTTGGCCGAGCGCCACGTCGAGCGCTGTCAGGTTGGCGCCGGGATCGCTCACCGCTCGCCACCCGCACGCCGCTTGCTGTCGTCGCCCGATGCGTCCGCGCTGCCCGTGAGCGCCAGCTTCAGCGCCGCGATGGCGTTGTGCATGCGCGACTTCACCGTGCCGACCGGGATCTGCAGCAACTCGCTGATCTCGCCGTACGGACGCTCCTGGTAGACCGCGAGCTCGAACACCAGACGATGCGGTTCGGTCAGCCGCTCGAGCGCACGCCGCAGCGCCGCCTTCTCTTCGCCATCAGCGAGCGCCTGCACCGGCGACAGCGCCGGTCCAGCGGGTTCGACCGTCGTCGGCGCGTCGTCGTCCGGCAGCATCACCTGGTCGTACGAGAGCAAGCGCGGCCGCGGCTTCTGCGCGCGGTAGTGATCGATCCAGAGGTTGGTTGCGCAGCGATAGACGAACGTCGCCATGCGCCCCTCGGGCCGATACCGCTTGCTCGCCAGCATCAGCTTGAGGAACAGGTCCTGTGCCAGGTCCTCCGCGCGGTCACGGTCCCAGCACAGCCGGAAGAAGAACTGCAGCATCCGGTCGCGGTAGGCATCGACCAGCTGGCGGAAGGCCTGCCCGTCGCCGTCGCGGTAGCGGGCGAGGTAGTCGACCTCGCCTTCAGGGCCACCAACCGGAATGTGCGGGACGTGCTTCACGAGGGATCCGCAGGAATGGCCTCTGCAACGGCAGGCGACCGGTTCCGGTTCACGGCATCTTCGGCACGTTCGCGAGCCACGGAAAGGCGCCGACCGCCGCCGACCGCAGCGCCACGCGCCGACCGCCGGCCGCGTCGCTCGCCAGCTCGACCCACAACGTCTTGCCGGGCATCAGGTTGCGGATGCGGTCCGCCCACTCGACGACGGCGACCGCCGCCGGCTCGAACAGGTACTCCAAACCGCCATCGGCCAGGAAGCCCTGCAACTTGGCGGGCAGATAGGCATCGGCATGCAGCAGGCGGACCGGGCCGCCGTGCTCGACCACCAGCAGGTACGTCGGGCTGCTGATCGCCTCCGGATCATCGAGCCGGAGTCCGTGCGCCATGCCGCGGACGAGGCTGGTCTTGCCCGCCCCCAGATCGCCCACCAAGCCGACGGCGTCGCCGGCAGCGAGGTGCGCGCCAAGCCATCGGCCGAGCCGGTCGGTCGCGGCCGCATCCGGCAGCGCCACCTCGATGTGCGGGCCGGCGGCGGACGCGTCAGCGGCCATCGCGGGCCCCTTCGCCGTCGGGCTGGAAGACGACCATCACCGTGCTGGCCAAGGCAGTGCAAGGCAGCGCGCCGAACTGCCGGCTGTCGCGAAAGCCGGTGAACGGATTGGGGTGCTCGACGCGCACTTCGCGGCCTTCCAACGCGACGACGCGCGACAGCACGCGGCCATCGGGCGTGTCGACGAAGACGTCGCTGCCGACGCGCACGCCGATGCACCACCGGTCGACGATGCACCAAGCGCCGGGAGGGATCCCGGGCACCGTCGCCATGCCAGCCGGCACCCAGGCCGTGCCGAACTGCAGCAGGAACCACGCGAACACGACGACGGCGAACACGCTCGCCCACCGGCGGAGCCGCTTGGCCAATCGGAGCAGGTCGACGCCTTGCGGGCGCGCGCTCGCCACGGTTCCAGAGACCGCCATGGGGCCAGTATGCGCCGCGCGCAGGCCACAGCCAACGACGGCTAGGAGCCTGCGGCACGGGACGCGCGCCGATCCGGCGCGTGCATTCGCGGCTGGGGGGAAGCCTTTGACCGCAGCGAATCGGTGGCTTCGCTGCGGATCGGCGGCGAGTTCCCGGACGCCATGACGCGAGTCGGGCGGCGTGGCCTTCCGTGACGCAGGCTCCTAGGTCGCCAACGCTGCGTCCACCGCCTGCACGAGCGCTGCGGTCGCCGCCGCCGGATCCGCCGCCGAGCCGATGGCGCCGAGCACGGCGAACCCGACTGGCCGCTGCGCCTGCGGCAACGCGCGCACGGTCGCGATGCGGGACGCGGTCGCACCGCCGAGCCACACGATCGGCAACGCCGCGGCCGCCGTGAGCGCAC
>JBEITC010000199.1:0-6953 GCA_040375075.1 Planctomycetota bacterium
AGGAGCAGGAGCAGCGCCAGCGGCACCGCCCACAACAAGCCGCCAAGGCGCCGGCGACCGACGGCGGCGACGGCGCGCGCCGGCAGGCGCGGCAACTTGGCGCGCACGTCGGCTTCGAGCCACGCCGTCATGCCGCGCGCCGGCTTGCCGCGGCGCTCGAGCCACGTGGCCAGCTCGTCGCCGACCTCGGCGAGCAGCTGCGGGCTCGCATCGGCGAACGCGTCGTCGGCGGCCTCGGCGTCGTCGAGCAGGCCGGCATCCGCTATGCGGCCGGCGCGCCACGCCGACGCCGTCGCCGACGCGAGCGCGACACCGGCCACGCCGAGCGCGAGCGGCAGTCGGACGGCGGGCGCTGCCCACGCCAGGGCGACGACCGGAACGGCCAGGGTGAGCACGGCGCGCAACGCGCCATCGCGCGCAGCCGTGCGGACGCGGCGGCGGCGCAGGCCGGCGGCGAACGCCGCCAGGTCCTCGCCTGCGCCCGGATCGACTGCGGTCACCACGCCCACGCCGGGATCATGCGCCGCTGGCGACGGACTGCCAAGGCGCGTGCGGCTCAGCCGCCCTTCTTCTCTTCGCCCTTCTTCTCGTCCTTCGGCGCCTCGGGCTGCTTGCCTTCTTCCTTCGGCGCTTCGGGCGCGGCGGGATCGAACAGCTGCGCCGGCACATCGAGCTCGAACTGCGCGACCACGCCTTGCGGCAGCGTCATCACGAAGGCCGACTCGTTGGTCAGCAGGTAGTGCTCGTTCTTGCCGTCGACCTGGATGCCGATGGCGAGCTTGAGCGTGCGCTCGCGGTCGCCGTCCTTCCAGGTGACGTCGACGTCGATGCGCGCCGGCGCGAGGCCGAGCGCCGCGAGGTTGCCGGCGCGCGCCGTCGCCATGCGGAAGTCCTGCGCGGCGACGTAGCGCAGCCGCTGCACGAGGCTCTCGACCTCGGTCTGACGCACCGCGCCGAGGCCGGCCGGCGCGTTGCTGGCCGCCCACTGCGACTTGCCCTCGGGTCGCTCGAACGTGAACGTGCCGCCGAGCGTGCCTTGGTTCTTGATGGCCAGCTTGCGCACCTTGTCCGGCTCGATGCGCGCGATCACCTTGTCGAGCCAGACGTCCTGCTGGATCGAGCGCACCCAGCCCTTCTCGTACTCGTAGAGGATGACGTCGTTGCTGTCGCTGCGGCGCACGAACACGCCGCGGACCGCCTCGGTGCCGGTCTGGCCCTGGCCGGCGTCGCGGCCGACGAAGATCTCGGCGAGCACGTTGCGCTGCGTCGCGTCGGTCGCGCGGACGACGAACGCCTGCTTCTCGTCGAGGCCGAACTGCGCAAGTTGCTCGGCCGTCGCGTCGGGCTGCACCAGCGACTCGCGGTCGGCGCGGATCGCGCGCAGGTGCGCGAACACCTGGTTCTCGACCTGGTCCTTGCTGACCGGCGCGCCGAGCAGGTCGCCCGCCGCGAAGGCGAAGCCCTTGTCGGTGCGCTGGATGGTCAGCTGGTCGTAGGCGACCTTGGGCGCCTGCGGGTTGGCCGGGTCCGGCTGCGGCTGTTCCTTCTTGGGCTGCGCCAGCGTCACGAACATGACGTTGTCGGCGGTGAAGCCGTCGAACAGCAGCGGCACGCTGGCGAGGTCGACGAACGTCTCGGCGTCGTGCCGCAGCTGCAGGAAGGTCGGGATCGCTAGGGCGGCCGCGAGCGCCGCCAGGAGCACGTTGCGTTGGGCGAGGTTCATGGGGTCGCGCCTGTTCAACCGATCGACGTGAGGAAGGTCCGCTTCTGCGCGCGGCGGACGAAGTACACGCACAGACCCAGCGCCGCGAGCAGCGCCCCGGGCAGGACGACGTTGAGCGTGCGCAGCCACGTCGTCTTGCGCCGCAGCGCCTGCTCCTGCAGGCGCGGATCGGCGTTCGGGTCGCGCGCGTCGTCGACGAACTTCATCGACCGGTCGGTGGCGACCTTCGACTGCAGCGCGACGAGGTCCTTGTCCTCGGCGAGCCAGTCGAGCATCTGCGCGAAGAACGGCGCCGCCGAGCGGCCGGAGACCGGCCCGCCCGCCTGCGCATGGTCGCCGCGCACGATGTCGTCGCGCAGGAAGTCGGCGTCGCCGACGAGCACGATGCGGCCCGGCTTCGCGCCGCGCTCCACCATCGCCGCCTCGGCGACGACGGCAGGCTCCGCCTGCTCGGCGTCGGGCTTCGGCGGGCCGTTCGCCGGGTCGCTATTGGTCGCGTCGTCGGGCTTCGGCTCGCCCTCCTTGGCGGCTGCGGCGGCCTTCTTGGCCTCCTCCTCCTTGATCTCGCTGGCGCGCTTGGGGCGCTCCTGGCCGGCGAAGAACGACGAGAAGCGGCCCTTGGCCTCCACCATCAGCGGCGCCTGCTGGCGCGGCTCGGCGTCGAAGCGCTCGCGCAGCTTCGTCCGGAACTTCTGGTAGGCGTCGAGGCGCTGCTGGCCGTCGCCGAAGCCGACGGGGTTGAGCGACTGCGGCGGATCCTCGACCAGCGCCGCCGGGCTCGACCACAGCAGCACGCGGCCCTGCACGTCGGGCGGCAGGTCCGGCGCGCCGCCGGCCTTGCTGCGCAGGCCGACCCACGTCGGCCAGTAGAAGCCGGGGCCGCGCTTCTGCTGCTTCCAGGCCTGGAAGACGAACTCGTCGCTCGGCATGCCGGGCACGAACAGCTTGCGGTACTGCTCGGCGAGGTCCTTGTCGACCTTGCCGGACTTGTCCTTCGCCAGCTGCTCGGCGGCGTCCTTCCAGTCGTACGCGACCGGGTGGAAGAAGTACGGGTACTCGATCGGGCTCAGCTGCTGGCCGAACGGCGTCAGCTGCGGCACCGCGAAGTACTCGAAGCGCCCCTGCACGAGGTCGCGCGGCTGGAACGCGTCGGGCATCAGGTCGGCCACGAGCCGCGGCTTCCAGTCGAGGCCGTAGTGCAGCAGCTGGTCGGTGAGCTTCTGCGCGCTGCCGGCGGCGTCGAGCGCCAGCGGGACCTTCGTCATCGTGCGCTGCGGGCCGACCATGTACTCGGCGGCGTCGACGAAGGCGACGAGCGTGCCGCCCTTCACGACGAACTGGTCGAGCACGTACTTCTGCCGGTCGGTCAGGTCCTTCGGTCGGAACAGGAACAGCGTCTCGAGGTCTTCGGGCAGCAGCGCGCCGTCCTCGTCCTTCAGGTTCTGGAACTCGTAGCGCTTGGCGATGCCGTCGAGCGTGCGCAGCATGTTCCAGCCGAGCGGCCCGGCCTGCGCGCCCTGCGGATTGGTCGCCGGCCACTCCATGAAGCCGATGCGGCGCTTCTGCGTCGTGATGACCTCCTTGATCGCCGGCGTGATCACCGCCTCGGCGAGGAAGGAGCTGCCCGGCGCGAACTGCGGCACGACCTTGTTCTTGTCGCCGCCGTAGACGAAGCGCAGGCCTTGCCAGTGCACGTCGACCGACAGCGAGGTCGACGACTGGCTGCGCAGCTCGAGCGGCTTGATGCCGACGCGCGTCGCCTTGTCCTTCACCGCCTTGTCGGCGTTGGGATCGAAGCGCTGCACGACGACGTTGCCCTTGCCGAGCTGCACCAGCTCGTCGAGGAAGCTCTCCGCCCACGCGCGCGTCTCGCGCACGGCGACCGGCAGCTTGTCCTTGGGGCTGAAGTACGCCTCGACGACGAGCCGCTTGTCGAGCTTGGCCAGCAGGTCGCGCGTCGACGTCGTCGACGACCACAGGCCGTCCGAGGTCAGGTCGACGCGGGCCCGGTGGCGCGAGGCGAGGTAGACGACCTGCCCGAGCACGAGCAACATCAGGAGGACGTGCAGGACGAGCGCCGGCGCCGAGCCGCGCTCCCGAACGATGGATTGCGTGCGCGCCATGGCTCAGCCCTTGGTGCGCCGGGCCTCGAGGGCCAGCGCGTTGGCGTACAGGAAGAAGCCGCAGAAGCAGGCGAAGTAGACGAGGTCGCGCGTGTCGAGGACGCCGCGCGCGATGCTGACGAAGTACTTGTGCGGGCTGAGGCCGTTGACGACGTCGACCAGCCATGCCGGCATCCAGCCCGAGGCGTACTCGATGTTCTGCGGGTTGCCGAGCTGGTAGAGCACGAACAGCGACACCAGCGACAGCAGCATCGCGACCATCTGGTCGCGCGTCGTGCTCGACCAGAACATGCCGACCGCGACGAAGCTGCCGGCGAACAGCAGCGACGCGAGGTAGCTGCCGAGCACCGGCGTCCAGTCGAGCTTGCCGTAGGCGCCGAGCGTCAGCGGCAGGCCGACGGTCAGCAGCAGCACGATGGCGAGGTAGGCGACGCAGGCGAGGAACTTGCCGAGCACCAGCTGGCCGACGCGCACCGGGAACGTCATCAGCAACTCGAGCGTGCCGAGCTTGCGCTCCTCCGCCCACAGCCGCATGGTCAGCCCGGGCAGGAAGAGCACGAGCATGAACGGCAGCGTGCCGAACAGCGGCTCGGCGGTCGCCCGCGCGCCGTTCTGCAACGTGGCCTCGGTGACGTAGTACAGCAGCACCGAGACCATCAGGATCCCGAACACGTACGCGATCGGCGACAGGAAGTAGCTGCGCAGCTCGCGACGGAACACGACGAGGGTCTCACGCATGGGCGGCCTCCTGCGCCTTCGCGCCGGTCGGTTGGCGGCCGGTCAACTGGCGGAACGTGTCCTCCAGCGAAGCCTGCTCGGTGGTCAGTTCGAGCAGCGACCAGCCGTTCTTGACCACGAGCGCCGCGGCCGCGCCGGCGACGTCGGCGCCGGTCGGCGGCAGGCCGAGGCGCCACGTCGACACGCCGTCGACGGGCGGCTCGGCGACGATCGCGGCGTCCGGCGGCAGCAACTGCTGCAGCTGCGCCCGCACCGCCTCGGCCGGGCCGCGCACGCGCAGCCGCAGCGACGCGCCGCCGTGCGCAGCGGTGATCTGCGCCTGCGTGCCGTCGGCGACGATGCGGCCCTGGTCGATGATGATCACGCGCGTGCAGGACTTCTCGACCTCCTGCAGGTAGTGCGTGCTCAGGATGACCGTGTGCTCCTTGCCGAGCTGCTCGATCAGGCTGCGCACCTCGACGATCTGGTTGGGGTCGAGGCCCGAGGTCGGCTCGTCGAGCACCAGCACCGGCGGCTCGTGCACGATCGCCTGGGCGAGTCCGACGCGCTGCTTGTAGCCCTTGCTGAGCTCGACGATGTTCTTGCCGAGCACGCGCTGCAGCGCGCAGCGCTCGACCGCGCGGCCGATGGCCACGCGCTGCCGGTCGGCGGGGATGCCGCGGATCTCGGCGCAGAAGCGCAGGTACTCGTCGACGCGCATCTCGCCGTAGAGCGGCGTGGTCTCCGGCAGGTAGCCGATGCAGCGCCGCGCGGCGACGCTGTCGGCGACCACGTCGTGGCCGGCGACCGATGCGCGACCGGAGGTCGGCAGCAGGTAGCCGGTCAGGATCTTCATCGTCGTCGACTTCCCGGCGCCGTTGGGGCCGAGGAAGCCGATCACTTCGCCCTTCTGGACCGTGAAGGTGACGCCCTTCAGGGCCTGGGCGAAGCCGTAGGACTTCGCGAGCTGTTCGACTTCGATCATGGGACGGTGCACGGGGCGCCGCCGTCTGGCACGGCAGCGAGGAACACGGGCGATCACCGTCCGACGGCCGGCGCGGTCGCCGGACGGCACGAGGGCGGCGCAAGACGGACGAGGCGCGGAAACGCTCCGTCCGCTGCGCCGCAACCGACTCAATCCTTCATGCGACGCGCTCAGTCCTCGAGACGGAACGAGTCCAGGAACTGCTTGTTGCTGTCGGTCTTCATCAGGCGATCGATCAGCAGCGGCATGGCGTCGAGCACGTTCATGCGCGCGAGCACGCGCCGGAGCGTGTAGATGCGCTTGGTGACGTCCGCGCCGAGGAGCAGCTCCTCCTTGCGCGTGCCCGACAGCTCCATGTCGATCGCCGGGAAGATGCGGCGCTCGGCGAGCTGGCGGTTGAGCACGAGCTCCATGTTGCCGGTGCCCTTGAACTCCTCGAAGATCACCTGGTCCATGCGCGAACCGGTGTCGACGAGCGTCGTCGCCAGGATCGTCAGCGAGCCGCCCTCTTCGCAGTTGCGGGCCGCGCCGAAGAACTTCTTCGGCACTTCGAGCACCTTGGCGCCGAGGCCGCCCGACATGGTGCCGCCGCCACGACCGCCCAGGAAGCTGTTGTAGGCGCGCGTCAGGCGGGTGATCGAGTCGAGCAGGATGACGACGTCGCGACCGGTCTCGACGAGGCGCTGGGCGCGCTTCATCGCCATCTCGCTGACGGCGATGTGGTGCTTGGGGCCCTCGTCGAGCGTCGAGACCAGCACCTCGCGGTTGGGGCCTTCGACGGTGCGCTTCCAGCCGGTCGCCTCCTCCGGGCGCTCGTCGATCAGCAGCACCATCATGTGCGCGTCCGGATAGTGCGTCGACAGCGACTGGCAGATCTGCTGCATCAGCACCGTCTTGCCGGAGCGCGGCGGCGCGACCACGAGGCCGCGCTGGCCGTAGCCGAGCGGGCACAGCAGGTCGACGATGCGCAGGCTGATGTTCTCGTCGGATCCCGGCGCCAGCACGAACTGCGGCTCGGGGTCGATGACGGTCATTTCGCGGAACGGCTTCAGTTCGCGCCGCTCGTCCGGCGGCATGCCGTCGACCGATTCGATCGACGCCAGCGTGAAGCGCTGCGGGCCGCGGTTGGGCAAGCCGGCCTGGCCGATGATCTCGCTGCCCTCCAGCAAGCGGTGCTGGCGGATCATCGTCATCGGCACGAACGTGTCGCCGTTGGGGATCGAGTCGGGCTGGTAGCTGTTCTGCTTCTTGCGCAGCCAGCCGTTGCCCTCCTTCGTGTACTCGAGCACGCCGGTGACCTGCTCGGTCGGGCCCTCGACCAGCGCGCGGAAGTCCCCGCCGCCGCCCTGGCCGCCACCGCCGCCGCCGCCGCCGTTGCCGTGGTAGCCCTGGCCGCCACCGCCAC
>JBEITC010000058.1:0-12937 GCA_040375075.1 Planctomycetota bacterium
AGCAGCCAGTCGAGCAGCGAGCTCGCGAACGGCTCGCCGTGGCCGAGGTCGCTGTCGGCGGCGCCGCCGAGCGCCAGCGGTGCGTCGTCGCGCGCGAGCCAGCGCGCCATCGCTTCGTCGAACAGGCGCCGGCGGCCCATGCCTTCCGGGCCGGCGACGACGACCGCCTTGCCGCGGCCGGCGCGCGCTTGCGCCAGCGCGTCGTCGAGCGCCGCGAGTTCGTCCGCGCGGCCGAAGAAGGCCGTCTCGGCCGGCCGGCGCATGCGCAGCAGACGCCGTCGGCTCGCCAGCGCCGGCAGCTTCTGCTCGTGCCGACGCCAGTGCTCGGAGCGCTCGCCCTGTTCGAGGATGCGCGCGAGGTCGAGCGCGTCGCGCGGCCGGTCGTCGGGGCGCTTCTGCAGCAGGTCGAGCAGCAACTGCTCGAGGAACGGCGAGACGCGCGGGCGGAGGTGCGATGGTCGCGGCGGGGCGCGATGGAGTTGCGCGTCCATCATCGCGTCGGGCGTGCGGGCGTCGGCGAACGGATGCTGCCCGGTGGTGACCTCGAACAGCACGAGGCCGAGCGCGTACAGGTCGGCGCGCGGGCCGGCTGGTTCGCCGCGCAGCGTCTCCGGCGCCGCGTAGGCGATGCTGCCGGCGAGGCCGAGTCCCGACGAGCGCGACGCGGACGAACCGCCGCTGCTGGCGCTGCTGCCGCCGCCGCGCACGCCGAACGGCCGCGCGAGGCCGAGGTCGACGATCTTGAGCGCGCTCGTCGGCGTGAGGATCAGGTTCTCCGGCTTGACGTCGCGGTGCACGAGCCCGCGCTTGTGCAGCGCCGCGAGGCCCTTGGCGGCGTCGGCGCCGATGCGCCGCGTCAGGTCCTCGACCGGTTGGCCGGTGCGGACGACGAAGTCGCGCAGCGTCGTGCCCGGCACGTACTGCATGACCAGGAACGTCGTCGGCACGCCGCCGTGCTCGGCGGTCTCGACGCCGTGGATCGCCGCGAGGTTCGGGTGCCGCAGCGACTGGCCCAGCTCGCCCTCGGCGAACAGCCGGGCGTGTGCGCGCTCGTCGTCGGCCAGCTCGCTGCGCAGGAACTTGATCGCCACCTCGGCGCCGGCGGCGAGTTCGCCGTAGGGCTGCACGAGCCGCGCGCGCAGCACCGTGCCGGAGCTGCCGCGGCCGAGCTCATGGAGCAGCTCGAAGCGTCCGGCCGCCAGCGCGCGCATCCAGGCCGTGCCGGCAACGGCGCGGTGGGGCTGGGTCGGGTCGGCGGCGTCCATGGGGCGGAACGTTGTAGCGGGCCCCCGCAACGCGCGCACCGGGCCGATCGACCCGCGCTGTGCGCCGGGCTGCGGCGTTGCGTCGCCGCGGCCGCTCTGCGACGCTAACCGGGCGCTGCATGCCGATCCGCTTCCACAACTCGCTCAGCAAGAGCCTCGTCGACTTCCAGCCGCGCGTGCCCGGTCGCGTGACGATGTACCACTGCGGGCCGACGGTCTACAGCTCGCCGCACATCGGCAACTTCCGCAGCTTCCTGTTCGCCGACGTGCTGCGACGGTTCCTCGAGGACCAGGGCTACGCGGTCACGCAGGTGATGAACGTCACCGACGTCGGCCACCTGACGCTCGACGACATCGAGGGCGGCGAGGACAAGATGGAAGCCGCGGCGCGCAAGGCCGGCGTCACCGCCTGGGACATCGCCAAGCGCTACGAGGACGAGTTCCACGACTGCCAGCGCAAGCTGTTCGTGCGCCTGCCGCACCACATGCCGCGCGCGACGGAGTTCATCGCCCAGATGGGGTCGATCATCGACGACCTGCTGCAGAAGGGCGTCGCCTACCAGCGCAACGGCAACGTCTACTTCGAGGTCGCCCGCTTCCCCGGCTACGGCAAGCTGTCCGGCAAGGTCCTCGACGAGCTGGAGGCCGGCGCGCGCGTCGCGGTCAACGACGAGAAGAAGGACCCGCGCGACTTCGCGCTGTGGAAGGTCGACAGCAAGCACCAGATGCAGTGGGACGCGCCGTTCCGCGGCGGCGCGCGCGGCTTCCCCGGCTGGCACATCGAGTGCTCGGCGATGTCGATGCACTACCTCGGCCCGCAGATCGACGTGCACACCGGCGGCGAGGACAACATGTTCCCGCACCACGAGTGCGAGATCGCGCAGACCGAGGCGCACACCGGCGTGCCGTTCGTCGGCCTGTGGATGCACGCCCGGCATCTGCTCGTCGACGGCACCAAGATGAGCAAGAGCCTCGGCAACTTCTTCACCGTCGAGGACGTGCTGAAGAAGGGCTACACCGGGCTCGAGCTGCGCTACACGCTGATCCGCGTGCAGTACCGGCAGTCGCTGAACTTCACGCTCAAGGGCCTCGACGAGGCGCGCGCGGCGATCGGCCGCGTGCAGCAGTGTCGGCAGCGGCTGGTCCGCGTGCGCGACGGCGCCGAGCCGGCCGGCAGCGCCGACCTCGCGGCGGCGACGTCGACCGCGCAGGCGGCGTTCACGGCGGCGATGGCCGACGACCTCAACGTCAGCGAGGCCCTGGCGGCGGTGTTCGAGTTCGTCGGCGCCGCCAACAAGGCGCAGCCGTCCGCGGCCGCCGCGGCGATGGCGCTGGCGGCGTTCGCGCGCTTCGAGGACGTGCTCGGCTGCTTCGGGTCGGAGCCCAAGGCGGATGCCGGCGCCGACGCGCCGGCGGAGCTGGTGGCGCTGCTGCCGCAGCGCGATGCCGCCAAGAAGGCCAAGGACTGGGCGACCGCCGACGCCATCCGCCAGCGCGTCGCCGCCGCCGGCTGGAAGATCGTCGACACGCCGCAGGGCGCGCGCCTGGAGAAGGCGTGAGCGCGCCCGGCGCTGTTCGCCGTCGGCATCCGGCCGGCGGTCGCCTGCGAAGCAAGGACCAAGCCATGCGCCGCATCGCCTATCCGTTCCTCTTCGCCCTCGCCGCCTGTGCTGGCAACGACGCCGGTCCCACGCCGGTGGCGCCGGCGCAGTCCGCGCCCGCGCCGGTCGTGCCCGCGGTGACGCCGGCCGCGCCCAGCCCGACCTCGCCTGAGCCCATGCCCGACTACAACCCGCTCAACGCGTTCGAGTCCGACGTCATCCTCAAGAAGGGCACCGAGCGCGCGTTCACCGGCGAGTACGCCGACCACGACGCCGACGGCACGTACGTCTGCCGGCAGTGCAACGCCGCGCTCTATCGCTCGCAGGACAAGTTCCACTCCGGCTGCGGCTGGCCGAGCTTCGACGACGAGATCGCCGGCGCGGTCGAGCGGCACCGCGACTTCAGCCACGGCATGGTGCGCACCGAGATCGTGTGCGCCAACTGCAAGGGCCACCTCGGCCATGTCTTCGAGGGCGAGCGCATGACCGAGAAGAACACGCGCCACTGCGTCAACTCGGTGTCGATGCGCTTCGTGCCGGCCGGCAAGGAACTGCCGGCGCGGATCGTCCGCAAGCCGAAGTGACCGTCGCTCAGCGCGGCCCGGCGCCGACGTTGGACCAGAGGGTGAGTTCGCCTTCGGCGAGCGTGCGGCCATCCTGCTCGGCGCGGCCAGCGACCATCGCGGTCGGTCCGAGGCGCCGCGCCAGCCGCACGTGGTAGACGATGTCGGCGTCGGGCGCTGGCTCGGCGTGCACCACGAAGCGCTTGACCGACACCAGCATGCCGCGGGGCGGTTCGTCGCCCGGCGGCGGCGCGCCCTGCGCCAGCAACACCGCGGCCGACTGGGCGATGCCCTCGATCGCGCCGCACGACCACGGCAGCGCGCCCGGGCCGCTCGGCTCGCGGCCGGCGATGGCGACGGCTTCGGGCGTCGCCGCCAGCACCGCGTGCACGCGCAGGATCGGCGGCCGATGGGGCACGACCCGCAGCACGCGCTCGTCGACGATGGGCATCATGGCGGCATGGGACGTCGCCAGCGCTCGCGACGCAAGCGTGCGTTCGGGGCGCCGATGCGGCAGCATGACGAGCATGGTCGTCGACCTCGAACTGCGGTTGCTGCCGGCGCAAGCGGCCGGCGCGTTGGCCGCGACCCTGGTGGTGCCGCCGGCGCATCCGCTGCTGGCCGGGCACTTCCCGGGCGCGCCGCTGGTCGCCGGCGTGCAGTTGCTCGAAGCGGCCTGCCGCGTCGCCAGCGCCACGACCGGCCAGTCGTTCGCCATCGTCGCCGTCGACGACGTGCGCTGGTTCCAGCCGGTCGCGCCGGGCGCCGAGGTCGGGCTCGCGGCGGCGCTGCGGGCCGACGGCTCTGCGTTCGCCTGCGAGGGCGAGTGGTCCGGGCCGGCGGGGCGCGTCGCCGCGTTCCGCATGCGGTTGCAGGCAGCGCCGTCGCGTCCTTGAGCGCGGCGGGGGGGCAGCTAGACTCTTCGCCCCACAACGCGCCGAGGCCCCGCCTCGCAAGGACCCAGAGAGTGCACCCACACGTCAAGAAGCTGTTGGAGCTGCAGAAGGTCGACCAGGAGATCTCCTCGTTGACGCGCGACATCGACGCGCTGCCCGCCGAGGAGCAGAAGCGCAAGCGCAAGCTGGACGAGTTGGAGCGCACGCTGACCGAGAAGAAGCTGTCGCAGCAGAAGGCCGAGCTCGACTCGCGCGCGCTCGACAAGGCGGTCCGCGGCAACGACGACGAGATCAAGCGGCTCAACGAGCGCCTCAACCTCGTGCGCAACAACGCCGAGTACCAGGCGACGCTGTTCCAGATCGAGGCGGTGCGCAAGGACCGCGACGTCACGCAGGACGAGTGCCTCAAGCTGATCGAGTCGCTCGACGTGCACAAGGCGGCGGTCGGCGTGGCGCAGGGCGCGTACGACGTGGAGAAGAAGATCTTCGACGCGTTCCTCGCCGAGGCCGACGCGCTCCGCCAGTCCCGCGCCGGCGCGATCGGCGAGGCCCGCGCCCGCCGGCAGGCCATGACGGACGGCGTGCCGCCGGACCTGCTGCGCGACTACGACGGCCTGTACAAGACGCGGCAGAACGTCGCCGTCGCCCCGGTGCAGAACTCGTACTGCCAGGGCTGCTACAACAAGGTCACGGTGAACGACGTGTCGAAGCTGATGGGCGGCTCGACGGTCGTGCGCTGCGGCAGCTGCCAGCGCATCCTCCACATGTAGCGACTGGTTCCCGCTCGGGCCGCGACGCGCGGCGTTCCGACATGGCTCGTTCCATCCATCCGATCGTCGTCGGCACCGCCGGCCACATCGACCACGGCAAGAGCAGCCTGGTCAAGGCGCTGACCGGGATCGATCCCGACCGCCTCAAGGAAGAGAAGGAACGCGGGCTCACGATCGACCTCGGCTTCGCGCGCATGCGGTTGGCCGACGGTCGCTGGCTCGGCCTCGTCGACGTCCCGGGCCACGAGCGCTTCGTCCGCAACATGGTCGCGGGCTGCACCGGCCTCGACCTCGCCATGCTGGTCGTCGCCGCCGACGACGGCGTGATGCCGCAGACGATCGAGCACGTCGACATCCTCGACCTGCTGCAGGTGCGCGGCGGCCTGATCGCGCTGACCAAGGTCGACATGGTCGACAAGGCGCTGGCCGACATGGCGGAGGAGGAGGTGCGCAAGCTCGTGCGCGGCACGCCGCTCGCCGGCGCCGAGGTCGTGCGCGTCAGTTCGGTCACCGGCGAAGGCATCCCCGAGCTCAAGCAGAAGCTCGAGGCGCTGGCGCTGGCGGTGCCGCCGCGGACGAGCCAGGGGCCGTTCCGCATGCCGATCCAGCGCGTCTTCTCGCTCGCCGGCATCGGCACGGTCGTGACCGGCATTCCGCTCTCCGGCACGATCCAGCCGGGCGCCGAGATCGAGATCCTGCCGATCGGCGAGCGCGTCAAGGTGCGCGGCATCCATGCCTACGGCGGCAAGGTCGACGAGGCGGTCGCCGGCCACAGCACGGCGTTGTCGGTGCCCGAGGCCAAGGAGTCGGGCGTGCACCGCGGCATGGTGGCGTGCGCGCCCGGCGCGTTCGCCGCCGGCGACGCGGTCGACGTCGACCTGACGCTGACGCGCCGCTCGCCGAGCCTCGGCCACCGCGAGCCGATCCGCTTCCACGTCGGCACCGTCGAGGTCCGCGGCCAGCTGCTGCTGCTCGATCGCGACGCCGCCGGTCCGGGCGACTCCGTGGTGGCGCGCGTCGAGCTCGACGAGGACGTCTGCTGCGCCGCCGGCGACCGCTTCCTGCTCCGCTTGCAGAATCCGGCGATGACCTGTGGTGGCGGCAAGGTCATCCGCCTGTCGAAGTCGGGTCGCTACCGGCGCAAGGACCTCGGCGAGGAGCTGGTCGGCATCCTGGTCGCCGGCGATCGCCCCGAGGCACGCGTCGAGCACGAACTGCAGCAGGCCGGGCCCGACGGCCGCCCCGTCGACGAGCTGTCGCGCGCGCTCGGCCTGTCCGACGAGCAGGCGGTGGCCCTGCTGCGCGCGATGCCGGCGGTCGCGCTGCACGAGCGCGCGATGCGCGCGTTCCTCGGCGAGCACGTCGCCGCCGGCGAGCAGGAACTGCTGCTGTCGGTCGACAAGATGCTGCAGAAGCGCGCCGAAGCGGCGTCGGTCAAGCGCGCCGCGATCCGCACGACCAAGACGCTGCCGCAGCCATTGATCGACTGCGTGTTCGACCGGTTGCAGGCGCAAGGCCGCGTGCGCATGGGCCGCCAAGGGCAGGCGCTGTTCGTCGACCGCCTGCGGCCGTTGCCAGCGCCGCAGCAGCAGCGCTTCGACAAGCTGGTCGCCGAGTGCGAACAGCGCGGCTTCCGCCCGCCGGAGCTCGCCGAGCTGGAGGCGTCGACGGGCCTGCAAGGCGACGCGCTCTTGTCGTTGCTCGATCGCGCGCAGGACGAGGGCCGCATCGACAAGGTCGGCGACCACTACTACGGGGCGTCGGTCGTGCGCACCGTGCTGCGCGCGATCCGCGCCAACTGCCTCGCGCACGCGGAAGTGCTCGACATCCCGGCCTTGCGCGACACGTTGGACACGAGCCGCAAGTACCTGATCCCGCTGCTCGAGTTCGTCGACGCGCTGGGTCTGACGGTGCTGCGCGGCGGCGTCCGGCGCCTGTTGCCGTCGTCGGACCTCGCCCGCGAGCTCGCCCGGGAAACGCCGGCGGGCTGAGCCGTCCTGACGCCGCGCCGCGGCGCCGGGCGGGCGGACGGGCCGATGGCGGGGGCGGTTGCGCCGCGGCGGAGACGGCGCGCCGGAACCCTTCATGGCGGCCGGGGATCTTGCCGATACCCCGGACATCCCCCGACCGGAACCGGAGATGCCATGAGCGGCGACCAGCGCAGCAACGACGATCCTGACTTCCTCGACGACGAGTTCGTGGTGGAAGGTCTGTCGGACAATGAGCCGCAGGACGATCTGGACCAGTTGCTCGCGCTGCCGCAGCCAGCGCCCGGGCCCGCGCCGACGACCGCCTCTGCCGACGACGCCGCGGCCGAAGAGCTCTTCGTCGACCACAGCACGGAGCTGACGCCGAGCGAATCGTTCGGCGCCGACCAAGCGCCGTTCGCGGAGAACGCGCCGTCGAACTGGAACGGGGCCGAACTCGAGCTCGACGATCCGAGCACGACGCCCGCGTCGCTGACGCCGCCCGTCGACGCCGACGAGCCGCTCGCGGAGGTTTCGCTCGATGGTGGCGAGGCGTGGGGCGAAGACGCGACGCTTGGCGAAGAAGCCGGCGACGAGGCCTACGACGCCGAGCCGACCGAAGCCGAGCCGGCCGACTTCCTCGGTCTCGCGTCGGATGAGGCGGCTGAGGCGGTCGAGGACTTCGACGCGGTGCCGGCCGAGGCGGCGGAGGAGTTCGAGCAGTTCGCCGAGACGACCGACGCCGCCGAGGAGTTCGCCGCACCGGTCCATGCCGGTCCGGGTTCCGCCGGCGCCCGCTGGGGCATCGTGTTCGCTTCGGCCGCCGCGACGTTGGCGCTGGTCGCCGGCGCAGCGGTGGTCGTGCTCCGTCCGCAGTGGGTCGGCATCGCCGGCCAGCAGCCGCGGGGTGTCGCGGTCGCCAAGTTGGAACGGCCGCACGTCGAAGTCGAGCTGCTGCCGCCCGCTGTCGTCGCCGTCGCGGCGACCGACGTGGTCGCTGCGGCTCCCACCGCGACGCCGCCTGCGCCCGTCGCGGTGGTGACGCCAGCGCCGCAGCCGGTTGCCGCTGAGCCCGCGGTCGCGCCGCCCGCCCCGAGCACGGTTGCGACGGCGCCGGTCGAGCCGACGAAGCCGGTGGTGACGCCGGTGGTCGCGCAACAAAGCACGCCGCCCACGCCGCCGGTGACCGCGCCCGAGTCGACGCCGGTCGCCGCGACGACGCCCGTCGCGGCGGCGCCCGCGCCGACGGTTTCCTGGCCGGTCGCCCGCGGCAGCGACGGCGCCAGTCCGGCGCGCGTCCGCAAGCCCATCGGCACGATGGTCCGCGTCGGCGACGACACGATGCTCGGCGAGGCCGACGTCGACGTCAGCGAGCGCCGCGCGGTCGATGGCGTGGTCCCGGGCATCAAGGCCTTCGCGCAGCTGCGCAACGGCAACTTCTTCATCGGCAGCGTCAAGTCGGTCGACGCCGCTCAGGTCACGCTGCGCACGTCGGAAGGCGAAGTCACGCTGGGCAAGACGGAGCTGACGCGCCTGACCGGCCTCGGCTCCGCCGACTACGAGGCGCTGCAGAAGGCGACCGACGGCTTCGTCCGCCTGACCAACAGCAACAAGCTGGTGGGCGGGATCCTGAGCCAGATCGCCGACGACCACGTCGTGCTCGAGTTCCGCAGCAACCGGGTGATCTTGCCGCGCTCGGCGGTCGGCGAGGTCGTCGCCGGTCCGCAGGGCGACGGCGTGCGCCTGGGCACGACGACCGAGGAGAACGACTGGGTCCGCAAGCTGGCGGAGCGCGAGGTCGGCGCCAAGCGGGCCGACACGAAGTCGTCGGTGAAGGTCGACGGCAAGTGATTGCGCCAGCCGCGCCGGTCGCCGACGGTATCGTCCGGATCGTGCAGACCTGTCCGGAGTGCGGCAACCATGACATGAAGGTGCGCGTCGTCGACGGCGCGCCCGTGCACGAGTGCTGCCTGTGCTTCGCCCGCTTCGGCGAGCGTCTCGCCGTCGAGTCGCTGCACGACGCCGAGGAGGCGCGGCTGCGCGGCGTGGCGTCGGGCATCTGGCCGCTGGTGCGCGCGCTGGAGCGTCTGCCCGGCCTCTGCGTGCGGACGTCGGGCGCTTGCGACCTCGCCGCGCGGACGCTGCCGTTCGTCGAGCTCGGCGTGATCTCGTCCGAGTCGCTCGTGCAGCTCGAGAACCTGGCGAAGTCGCTGCTGTTGTCGGCGGGCGCGACCCGGCTGCACTGGGTCGTCGAGGTCGCCTACCAGCACCACCTCGCGTTCGTGCTCAAGCCCCGCCACGCCGGCGGCGCGGTGCCCGCGGAGGAAGTCCGCGACGCCGGCATCGACGTCGACGTGCTGCGGCGCGCGATCGAGCGCGACAGCAAGCTGTCGTGGTGGCGTCATGCGGGCGTGAAGGCGAACGGGTAGGCTCTGCGGCGCGTCCGTCGACCGCCGAGACCCCCGCATGCGCCGAAGCCTGAACTGGTTGATCTCCATCGTCCTGTCGTTCGTCGCGCCGCTCGGCGCCCAGGACGACGCCGCCAAGCTCGACGCGGTGAAGGAGTTCCAACGCTTCTTCCGCAAGGAGAAGTCCGAGGCGCTGCAGGTCGAGGCGATCCTCACGCACCTCAAGGGCAACGAGTGCGTGCCCGCGGCCGAGGAGCTCATCAAGCTGCTCAAGCACCCGTCGGCCGCCGTGCAGCAGGCGGCGATGACGACGCTGGCGACCTACAACGATCCGAAGACGTACGCCGCCTGGATCGCGGAACTGCCGAAGTCGAAGGAGCCGGAGCAGCAGGCGCTGATCGTCAAGGTGCTCGGCGCCGCCAAGGTCAAGGACGCGGTGCCGGCCATCGAGGCCGTCGGCGGTGATCCCAAGGCCTCGACGGTGCTCAAGTACGAGGCTGCGCGGGCGCTGCACGGCATCGGCGACGCCGGCAGCAAGGGCCTGCTCGGCGCGCTGCTCGCCGACAAGGAGCCGCAGGTGCGCATCGCTGCGCTCGATGCCATCGCAGCGCTCAAGCGCGTCGAGCACGGCAAGGCCGTGACGGCCCAGCTCGCGGCCCCTGAGTGGCAGGTGCAGGCGGCGGCCGTCGCCGCGTGCGGCCAGGTCCGCCCGCAGGAGTCGGTGCAACCGCTGATCGACCTGATGCGCAAGGAAGGCCGCATGCGCACCGAGTGCGCGGAAGCGCTGTTCCGCGTCACCGGCTTCGACTTCGGCGTCGACCCCGAGCGCTGGCAGGAGCAGTGGAACCAGCTGATGACGATCCAGGGCTGGCGCATCCCGACCGAAGAGGAGCTGGCGAAGAAGGCCGAGAGCCGCAAGAAGTCCGACGCGTTCTACGGCAAGAAGGAGGACCGCAAGGAGTTCGCCAAGATCCCGACGACGTCGACGAACATCCTGTTCATCATCGACGTGTCGGGCTCGATGGACGACCTCGTCGGCGAGGTCGAGAAGTTCCAGGGGTATCGCGACCGCCGGCGCTTCACGATCGTGCAGTCCGAGCTGCTGAACGCGATCGACTCGCTGACGCCGGACACCAACTTCGACATCCTGGCGTTCGCGACCGACATCAGCGCGTGGAAGAAGCGGCTGGTGCCCGCGAACGTCGTCAACAAGGACGCCGCCAAGCAGCACGTGAAGTCGCTGAAGCCGATCGGCGGCACCGAGGACCAGAACACCGCCCTCTCCGGCCTGACCGGCGCCGCCAACCTCGAGGCCGGCAAGACGAACACGCTGAAGGCGCTGCTCTACGCGTTCGGCGTCGACCCCGACAAGCCGGCCAAGCCGGTCGTCACCGGCTTCGACAAGAACGCCATCAAGTCGCCGCTCGACACGGTGTACTTCCTCAGCGATGGCCGTCCGTCCGTCGGCAAGATCATCGAGCCGCTCGAGATCCTGAAGGAAGTGAAGAAGCACAACGAGGCCTTCCGCATGGTGATCCACACGATCGCCATCGGCGACTTCACCAAGGACTTCCTGAAGACGCTCGCCGAGGAGAACGGCGGCGTGTTCGTCGACCTCGGTCGCTGAGTCGCGCGTCGGTCAGGCGAGCGGGCCGCTGCCGCGCAGCAGGCCGCGCGGCCGCAGCCACATCGCCGCGCAGGTCGCCACCGCGCCGACGCCGGCGACGAGCGCCATCGCCGTGCCGAGGCCCTGCTCGTCCTGCAGGCGGAAGAGCGCGATGTTGAGCACGGCGTAGACCGATCGCGCGCCGAGCGACAGCGCCGACAGCACGGTCGTGCGCGTGGCGCCGCCGATGCGGTGGTTGACGAACTCCTGCATCAGCGCCCAGTGCATGCCGAAGGGGATCTGCTGCAGGAAGAACATCGAGACGCCGAGCCATGCCAGGGCCCGCGAGCCGCCGCCGGCCGCGCCCGCGTCGACGGTCCGTTCCCACGCCATCACCGCCATCGAGCCGCACAGCAGCAACGGCATGCCCCAGAACAGCGTCCGCCGGCCCAGGCGCTCGACCAGCCGCGGCGTCAGCGCGCCGAACGGAGCGGCGGCGAGGTTCATCAGCGCGAACAGCAGGCCGACGAACAGCGGGTCGTGGAACAGCGGCTCGACGTCGCCGGCCTCGCGCAGGTAGGGCTGGTAGTCGTGGAAGGGGAAGCGCAGCAGCGCGAACAGCACGACCCAGTAGCCGAGCAGCCACAGCACCGCCGGCCGGCGCACCTCGTGCAGCACGCCGCGCACGAACGCCGGCAGGCGCAGCTGCGCCCGCGGCGGCCCGCCGTGCAGCGTCGTCGCCACGGCGGCGGCCACGGCGCACAGGCTGGCGGTCGCGACGATGGTGGGCGCCCAGGCGTCGTGCGTCGGCGCGCCCCAACGCGCGATCGCGCCGCCGATCAGGAAGGCGACGCCGGTGCCGACCATGCGCAGCGCGCTGAGCAGCGACTCCTCGCGCAGGAAGCGGTGCGACTGGCCGGCGCGCTCGAGCGTCTCGTACAGGATCGTCGCCGGCGGGCCGGACAGCACCGCGTGCGCGAAGCCGAGCAGGACCTCGGCCAGCACGAAGCCGGGGTACTCGGGCCAGACCAGCAGCGACAAGAAGCCGCCGGCGAGCAGCAGCGGGCCCGCGACCATCATCGCCTTGGGGCCGACCTTGTCGGTCAGCATCCCGGTCGGCACCTCGGCGACGAACATCGCCACGTAGTAGGCGCCGACGATCTCGCCGTACTGCGCCTCGGACATGCCGTGTCCGCGGAAGTACAGGAACAGGAACGGCACGCAGGCGAACGGGTACGTCAGCGCGGCGAAGGCGCGCAGGCGCAGCAGTTGTCGGCGCAGATCGTCCAGAACGCGCAGGCTCGCAGAAGCGGCCTCGCCGGGCAACTGCGGCCGCCTTGCATTCGGCGGCCTTGGCGGCATCCTCGCCCGGCGATGAAAGGGCCCGTCGACTTCCGCAGCGACACGATGACGACGCCGACGCCGGCGATGCGCGCGGCGATGGCGACCGCCGAGGTCGGCGACGACGTGTGGGGCGAGGACCCGACGGTGCGCGCGCTCGAGGAGGCGGGGGCCGCGTGGCTCGGCATGGCGGCGGCGCTGTTCACGCCGTCAGGCACGATGGCCAACCAGATCGCCATCCACGTGCACTGCCGCTCCGGCGACGAGGTCGTCTGCGAGGAGCGCAGCCACGTCTACTACTACGAGGCCGGCGGCATCGCCCGGTGGTCCGGCGCGTCGGTCCGCCTGCTGACGGCGGCGGACGGCTTCCCGACGCCGGATCAGGTCGAGGCGGCGGTGCGCGCCGACGACGCGCACTTCCCGCGCAGTCGCCTGTTCGTGGTCGAGAACACGCACAACATGGCCGGTGGCCGTGTCGCGTCGCCGGCGCGCGTGGCGGCGCTGGCGGCGGCGGCGCGGC
>JBEITC010000658.1:0-1636 GCA_040375075.1 Planctomycetota bacterium
CCGTCGACCTTGGCCAGCGCCGGCGGCAGCCACGCCGCGCCCGGCGGCGGCGTCGCCGCGTCGAGCGGGCCGGGCCCCTCCAGCCAGTCGACGCGCAGGTTGCGATCACGCCGCTGCGGATCGGCGTGCTGCGGGTCGTAGAAGTCGTTGACGAACGCGATCGCGAACGTGCGGCGGCCGCCGGGCAGCGGCGTCGTCAGCGCGATGTCCTGCAGCGCCCGCGCCGGCACGTCGAACTCGTCGAGCAGCACGCCGTCGCGGCGCAGGGCCGCGCGCGCCGGTTCGTCGCCGGCCTGGTCGGCGCCGGCCCGCAGCACGAGCCGGTAGACGCCGTCGCGCGGCAACTCGACCTCCTGCTGCAGCGTCGCGCGCGTGTAGAAGTTCGCCACTTCGCCGTCCTGGCCGACGCCCGGGCCATCGGCCAGCGCCATCGCCTCGGCCTCGAAGCGGCGGCCGCGCGGGTCGGCGGGGCCGTAGGCGGCGACGGCGCGGCGCGCCGCGTCCTCGGCGGCGGCGACGTACGTCTCGAGGTGCAGCGTCGAGAACGACAGCGCGTCGCCGATCGAGTCGAAGCCGTAGCCGAGGTCGTCGGCGGGGAAGCGCGCGGCGAGCGGCGTGGTGACGCCGAGCAGCGCCTGCGCGCTCGCCTGCCACTGCCCGCGCGCCAACCGGCGCACGGTGACGCGGCCCGGCGTCCACGGCAGGCGGCTCGTGCCGTCGGCGAGCGTGGCATCGCACCACTGGAGCAGCGCGGCACGTGCGTCGGCGGCCAACGGCTCGGCGTCGGGCGGCGGCATCTCGCCGGTGCGCACGCGTTCGCGGATGCGCGCGACGCCGTGCAGCCAATCGGCGCCGAAGCCGCGCCCCGGCAACGCCGCGAGGTCGAAGCGCCCCTTGCTGCCCGCGCCGTCGTGGCAGTCGCGGCACGTCGCCAGCGCTGCGTCGACCGCGCCGAACCCGACCGTCGGCGCCGTGGCCTGCGTGCGTCCGTGCGGCGCCAGCGCCGCGAGGGCGCAGGCGACGAGCGCGAGCCGGCGAGCGGTGTCGAGGCGACGCATCACGGCGACAGCGTGGCCAGCGGCGGCGCACTCGGCAAGCCCGCGGCCGGTCGTGACGAACGTGGCGCACACACGGCGCGCGCTCAGCGGCCGGCGAGCGCTTCGTAGCGGGCCTGGCCGATGCGCAGCGCGGTGATGCGGCCATCGCGCCGTTCGATGCGCGCCGTCGTCTCGTCGTCGCCGCACCGCAGCACGACCACGTCGCCGCGCAGCGTGTAGGCGCCGGGTTCTTCGCGATCGCTGCCGCCGACGGACGACGAGAACATCGTGCGGCGCACGACGCGGCCCGCGGCCGTGAAGCGGTACGTCGTCGACAGCGAGGCGTCGCGGCCGAACGTCGCGTGCCCGAACTCCATGCCGGCGAGCGTCGCGGCCGACGGCGTGTCCTGCGGCGCGGGCTCGGCAGGGATGCGCAGCGACGCGAAGGCCTGCCGCGCGCCGACGAGGCAGGCGTCGCCCGCGCCGGGGACGGCGATGGCGACGATCGCCGCCCAGCGGCCGCGATCGGCGGCGGCGTGAACTTCGACGGCGAGCTGGCGGCCGTCGACGCCGCGCCCCGGCAACGCCACCCTCGCGCC
>JBEITC010000136.1:0-8704 GCA_040375075.1 Planctomycetota bacterium
CGCCGCGCCGCCGTTGCCGCCGCCGGCCTTGCCGAGCGCCTGCGTCAGCACCGCCGCCGCCAGCGCGTGGTCGTCGGGACCGGCCTTGTCGCCGGCCGCGAGGTCGGGCCGGTGCTTGAGCATGTCGGTCGAGATCGCGGCGGTGCGGAACGCGGCGTCGTCGACGACGCGCTTCAGGAAGTCGACATTGGTCGGGATGCCGAGGTAGACCATGTCGCGCAGCGCCTGGCTCAGCCGCGCGCACGCCGTCGCCCGATCGGGTGCGTGCACGACGAGCTTGGCGAGCATCGAGTCGTAGTACGGCGGCACCTCCCAGCCCGAGTACACGCCGCTGTCGACGCGCACGCCGGGCCCTTCCGCCTCGCGCACGAGGCGCAGCAGGCCGGCGGCCGGGATGTAGCCGGTCTCCGGCGACTCGGCGCAGATGCGCGCTTCGATGGCGTGGCCGCGCGGCCGCAGGTCGCGGCCGGCGAGCAGCTGCTCCAGGCGGCCGCCGGCGGCGACGTGCAGCTGCAGGTGCACGAGGTCGACGCCGGTGACGAGCTCGGTCACCGGGTGCTCGACCTGAAGCCGCGTGTTGACCTCGAGGAAGTAGAAGTTGCCCTGCGGATCGAGCAGGAACTCGGCGGTGCCGGCGTTGTCGTAGCCGACGCGCTTGGCGAGCGCGACCGCGGCAGCGCCCATGCGCTGGCGCAGCGCCTCGTCGACGACGGCCGACGGCGCTTCCTCCAGCACCTTCTGGTGGCGGCGCTGCACCGAGCACTCGCGCTCGTGCAGCGAGACGACGTGCCCGTGCTGGTCGCCGATCAGCTGGATCTCGATGTGCCGCGCCGGGAACACCGCGCGCTCGAGGATCATGCGGTCGTCGCCGAACGACGCCTTCGCCTCGCGCCGGCCCGCGGCCAGCGCCTCGGCGAGGTCCTGTTCGCGCTCGACCATGCGCATGCCGCGACCGCCGCCGCCAGCGCTCGCCTTGACCATCACCGGCATGCCGATCTGCTTGCCGAACGCGATCAGGTCGGCGTCGCCGGTGTCCTTCTCGGTGCCCGGGATCACCGGCACGCCGGCGGCGATCGCCTCCTCGCGCGCGGCCTTCTTGCCGCCGAGGCGGTCCATCGCCTCGGGGTTGGGGCCGACGAACACGAGGCCGGCGTCGCGCACGGCGCGCGCGAACGCAGCGTTCTCGCTGAGGAAGCCGTAGCCGGGATGGATCGCCTCGGCGCCGGCGCGCTTGGCCGCGGCCAGGATCTTGCCGAAGTCGAGGTAGCTCTCGGCGCTGGTGTTGCCGCCGAGCGCGATGGCGTGGTCGGCGGCGAGCACGTGGGCGCAGCGCGCGTCGACGTCGCTGTGCACCGCGACCGACTCGATGCCGAGTTCGCGCAGCCCGCGCGTGATGCGCAGCGCGATCTCGCCGCGGTTGGCGATCAGCACGCGGCGGAAGGGAGGGTTGGTGGCCATGGCGAAGGCGCGGACGATAGCGGCGGTCCGGCGGGCGCGCCTCTGCTGGTTGGCGGCGTGGCGTCCGTGGCGTGGCGCGGGCGGCAGCAGCGTTGGGCTGCGCGATCGGCGGCGACGTCTTCGATCAAGGCCGAGCCAGTGGATGTGCCGAGGATCGGCCGCGAACTCAAGGACGCGAGCGCCTGCCGGGCGTCTTGGCCAGCCGCGACGGCGACGTCTCACTGTCTGCGAGCGCTGGCGCCGCCACACGGTGACGATTCGCCCGCCCGCACCGGTCCGCACCGCGCCGTGTCGTGCCGCTCTGCCGTCAGCGCGGCGCTTCGGTCAGTGGCACGCCGGCGCGCGCGGCGGCGAGGCCACCGAGCTGCTCCCAGACGTCGCGACGCCGCTGCACGAAGCGGCCGAGCGTCAGCGGCTCGCCGACGCGCACCTGCAGCCGCAGGGTCGGCACGTCGACGACGTTGCCGCTCAGCGCCTCGAACGACGCGACGAGTTCGACGGCGGTCACGTCCTGCCATGCGATCTCGGTCTCGCCCTGCCACGGCCAGTCGCGCCAGACGACGCCCGCGTCGGTGAAGGTCACATGCTGCTCGCGCAGCGAGAAGTGCAGCAGCAGCGCCGCGAACAGCACGATGCGCGCGGTCGACTTGGTCAGCGGCCGCGGGTCGATCACTTGGCCTTGCGTGAAGCGCCGCCAGACCTGGTTCCACTGCCCGCCGCTGCGCCAGAGGAAGTGCAGCAGCGGGCCCGGCGCGACCATGCGCTCGGCCAGCGGGTAGGCGACCAGCGCGGCGCACGCGAGTCCGAAGAAGAACGCGCCGAGGATCGGGCCGAACACGTCGTCGTAGGCGGCGACGCGCGCGAGCTGCTGCGGCGCCTCGGGCGGCGGCACCAGCGCGAGGCCCGTGCCGGCGAACGCGCCGAAGCCGAGCGCCAGCGCCACGCTCGTGCGATTGCGCCACGTGTCGCCGCGCGTCGGCGCGCACGCGGGATCGGGCTTGGCGAGCATCGGGTAGTGGCCGCGCTTGGCGAGCCAGACGACGGCGAGCAGCAGGACGAGCTGCACGAGGAAGCCCAGCACGTGCGTCAACGCCTTCGTCGTCATCGCCGGAGCGTAGCGTCGCCGCCGGGCCGTCGTAGGATCCGCCGTGATGACCGCCGACCCGACCACTCCGCGCGAGCCCGAGATCGAAGCGATGGCGCGCGGCGCGCGGCGCTTCCTGTGGATCCTGCGACGCGCGTTGGCGCTCGCCGGTTGCTACGGCCTCGGCTACGGGCTGTGGCGTTGCTTCGCGGACGGCGGCGCCGGGCTGACGTTCGTCGCGCCCTACGACGCGGTGACGACTCCGTCGTCGAAGGGCTTCCTCTGGCTCGCCGCCGGCCTGCTGCTGGTGCTGCGCGTCGAGTGGACGTTCGGCCGCGGCCGCTGGCTGGCGCTCGCGCTGTGCGCGGCGCTGTGGTGGCTGCCGATCGTCGCCTGCGCCGACGAGGAGCCGCACGCGTGGATCGTGCGCGTGTTCGCGTCGCTGGCGGCGTTCCTGTCGCTGTTCGTGTGGCGCACGCTGTGGAGTCTGACGAAGCCGATCGGCGGTTGAGGGCGCGATACGCAGTCAGGGCTCGGGAGTCTGCGTCAGGGAGCTCGCGCCGATCCGGCGCGTGGATTCGCGGAGAATCGGCGGCGAGCTTCCGGACGCGAAGAGGCGTGGCGGGCGGCGTGGACTTCCGCGACACAGACTCCCAGGCGCCCCGACCGCCCTCGGTGACCGCGGTCGCGACCCCGCAGTTGCCGACATCGCGATTGGCATGGCGAAGGCTTCGTTGCCACGCGCGATCGGCGATCCCTCGTTGTCGAAGCTCGAAGTCTGCGTCAGGGAGCTCGCGCCGATCCAGCGCGCGGATTCGCGGTCGAGGCCAAGCCGACGGTCGCAGGCGAATCCGTGACCTGGCAGAAGCGCAGCAGTGTGGTCCGGTACGGGACGATGCGTGCCGTGCGACGTAGCCTTCTACGGAATCGTCGGCCGAATGCGCGCGTTCCGGGCGCCGGTGCTCCGTGCACTCGCTGCCGGCGAGCGCCCGCCCAAGTCATGGCTTCCCGGTGGACCTTGGTCGTGAGTGAAGGGGCGCAGAGCGCCGCGCGCCCTACGCCTTCACGACCGCTCGCCGCCGCCCGCGCAGCAGCCACATCGCCAGCAACCCGGTCGCCACCAGCACGATCGTCGACGCCTCCGGCACCGGGCCGCTGCCGATCGGGCCTTCCGGCTCGCGGCCGATCTCGGCGCCGGGGTCGAGGCCGGACTGCTGGTATTGCTGCTGGTTCTCCAGCACGACGGCGCCAGCGCCGGCGGTGACGAGGCGGTAGCGCGCGGCGAGGCGCGCGGCCTCGTCGCGGTCGCCGGCGGCGAAGCGTTCGCGCGCGCGTTCGGCGGCCCACAGACGCGCGATCTGGTCGCTGACCGCGGCTGCGTCGGCCGGCGGCTCGCTGGCGCGTTCGTAGTTGCGCGTGAAGTCGCCGATGCCGCGGTCGTCGGTCGGGTAGCGCACGAGTTCGGCGAGCGCCACGGCGCCGTCGTCGACGCCGGCGGGCGACGTCGCGGCGAGCGAGCGCAGCACGCCGGTGGCCTCGCGCACGACGTTGCGGCCGGGATGCAGCGGCACGGCGAGCACCGTGACGCCGCGCGGCACGATCGGCACGTCGTCGGCGAGCAGGCTCGGGCACGCGCCGTGCAGCCAGACGACGCGGCCGAGCCCGCGCGCGACCGCCGCCTCGCACGCGGCGCGCAGCGCCCGCGACGCGTCGCAGCCGCCGGTGAAGGACTGTTCGCCGAGCCAGCGCGCCAGCGCCGCGTCGCCAGCAGCGCCGTCGCGGCGCACATGGCCGCTGCCGTGCGCGACGAATGCCGACACCGGCGCGGCGGCGGGGAATGCCGCGAGCAGCTTGCTCCACTCGGGCTTGGCCTCGCCGACCGACGCCGACGCGTCGACGACGAGCACGACGCCTTCGCTCGCGGTGGTCGGCGTGCGCGGCACCATGCGCTGCACGACGATGCCTTCGGCGTCGCGCGCCCAACTGACGGCGCGGCCGCGCGGCAGCTCGATCGGCCGCCGCAGGCCGGCGTCGTCGAGCAGGTCGACGGCGAGCGTCGCGCCGTCGCTGCCGCGCAGCGTGCGCTCGTGCTGGCTCACGCGGCCGCGGCCGCAGTTGTGGTCGACGATGCGCGGCAACTGCAGCGTGGTCGCCGTGCCCGCCCCGCGCAGCGGGATCGTGAAGCCGACCGAGACCTTCATCGGCGGCAGGTCGTCGGCGAGCGGGAACAGCAGCAGGCGCAGGCGGCCCGGCGAGATCTCCTCGAGCAGCGCCGGGTCGCGCTGCTTGCTGACGACCTGCTCGTACGCCTGCCGGACCTTGGCGGCGCCGGCGAACGCCGCGGGCCGCTCTTCGCCGCCGATCCACAGCGACAGCGCGCTCGCGCAAGCGCCCGGCGGCAGTTGGATCTCGAAGCGCGCTTCGTCGCGGCGGCGGCGGTGCGAGCGCACGGTCAGCTCCCAGTCGACGGCGGCGAGCGCGGCGTCCGGCGCGGGCCGGACGTTGACGCGGCTTTGGAGCCACTCGATGTCGGCGCCGCCGTTCCAGTCGACGCCGGGGATGCGGCGCCAGTCCTGGTCCCACGCCGTGCCGTGCGCGCGGTGGAATGCGCGGCGCGCGTCGTCGCTGGTCACGGCTGCGCGCCGACCGCGGGTGAAGAACCAGAACTGCCGACCGTCGCCGAGGTGCTGGAAGCGGCCTTGTTCGCGGCCGAACCTGCCGAACGGCATATCGTCGTCGCCATCCCACCCGCCGAGGCACAGCTGCCGCTGCGCTTGCACGCTGGCCGCGCGCAGGTCCGCCGCGAGCGCCTCCTCGTCAGCCGCGCGCGCCGGATCGCGCATCGCGGCCGCGAGTTCGTTCATGCGCTTGGGCAGGCCGAGGCGTCCGACGTCTTCGCGCAGCAGCAACGCGAGCGGCACGAGCGCGCCGACCAGCAGCCAACCCGCCATCGCGCGCGGCGCGCGGCCGAGCGCCGCCCAGCGCCGCCAGAGGTCCGGCAGCAGGCGCAGCATGCCGAGCAGCGCCCAGTAGGGAGCGGCGGCGAGCACGCCGAGGCCCATGACCGCGACGATCGCCATCATCGGGATCGCCGGCGCCTCGGCGAGCCCGTACAGCCCGGCGAGCCCGAGCACGTAGCCGACCGCGAGCGTGCGCAGCACGAGGTGGCGCGGCGCGCGCCACAGGCGGTCGTGCAGCGCGCCGTTGAGCAAGACGGCGAGCGCCACCGCGCCGACGTGCCACCACGTCGGGAACAGCGGCAGTAACTCGCTGAGCATGCCGGTCAGCAGCTCGGCGACGAGCCCGCACACCGGCAGCACGCCGAAGACGACGATCGGCAGCGCGCGGTTGCCGGGCTGCGGCCAGCCGGGCGGGAGGTCCGACGGGGACGGCGAGAGCGCGGCGGGTGTCGGCGTCATCGCGGCATTGCAACCGAGGCGGGTGTGGACGGCAATGCGCTCGGCAGGGTTGTGACGTCAGGCACGCGGCGGCGTGGCTGCAGGGCGGCGACTGTCGCGCACACCGCGCCACGTCCACGCACACGGCACGTGCACGTTGGAAGACGCTTGATCACTGGGAAGCGCACGCCGGACACAGCAAGAGCCCGCGCTTCGTCCATCAACAAATACGCCAAGTGCAAAGCGTCGACGTCGTGCTGCCCATCGTCGACGGCCCAGAGGCGAAGGCGCACTGCAGCATCAAGCCCAGCGACGAGCTGGCAGCCTTGCTCGCTAGCGTCGGCATCAATATGCCAAAGCGGTTGTCGATTCCAAGAGGCATCGCGTGGCACTCCGAGTAGTGCCATCCGATCGACGCGAGTCGTTGGAAATCAAACTACCGTTGCGCTGATATGCGGAAGGTGGGCTAGCGGTCTGGGCGCTGACCACTACGCGCTTGACTTCGTGGTCAAATTAGGTAACTAAAAATGGAGACGGTATCCTGCGTCGCTTCGTAACGAAGAAGGTCATGAAGACAATAATCGCTTTGTTTTGTTTCTTGGTCCTCTCCCTGCTCGGCGACGCTGACTTGCGCTGGGGGGCCAGAGTTTCCGTATTGCAGTATCTGCAACACCACTCCCTGTGGGCGCATGCGAGTTGATCGAAATCACTACGACCAATGTTCTCAACGTCGCATGTCAGGGCGGAGGGGGCAACTGCGTTGACTTGATCGTGAACGGCGTCGCTCCAGGCAGTAACGGGACATGCACGAACACTTCGTGCACCGGCGCAGCATACTCCCTTACCGTGGTCTACAATGGCTGTGGTGGAGCAGAATGCTGTGTCGGAGGCGTGACCGTAGAAGTCGCTGGGCAGAATGACCGAGCGATCGAGGCACTCGGTGGCACTGCTAGCTTCACGATCGGCCCGGCGCGTCCTGGTTGCGGGGGTGGCGATCTCGTCCGGCTGACAATCGCCTGCGCCGGAGGACTCACCCTTCTTGAAGCCGATCTGAATACGTTCTGCGACACGTGCGACTAATTTTCCAGCGAACGAGGGGTGGGCACACCTACTGCAGCACGCGTCCAAGTCACAATGGTCGTGTGCGGCTCACGCGTGAGCCGAAGGCATCGTGGCAATGCTGCCCAAGAATGGCGAATCGTATTCCCGGCATGGCTTGCCATGCACGGATTACTTTGCTCACCGACCCGCACGGGATCACCTCGATCATGCAGGCCTCATATCGACATAGTCATACGAATCGGGTACCATGAAAACACTCGTTATGTTCTCTTTGATTTCTGTTGCACTGGCTACTTCATGGCTGTGCTTATCTGCGCGGCGGAGGGGTGCAGAACTGCCAATGGAGTCCTCGCGCCCAGATGCCGCCGTTGCGCCCGCGCCGATCAGCGCGGTGGCTGTCGACGCGGGTCCGGACACGCTGGCTGTCGCTGAGGAGAGCCATGGCAAGAAGGTCCCACGGGAGAAGGCCAGTGTCACGACCTTTGACAGAGCTGCGATCGCCAACAGTTTCGGGTTGGCCGATCGCGGATTGCTCGATGACGCCGGGATCGCGCGTGTCGAGACGACCCTCACGCGCGCAATGGAGGGGGCGACGAGGGAGCTCGACAAGGCTGCTGCAGCAGACGATGCCGAGACGGCCTGCCTTGTCCTGTTGAACATCCTCAAGTACCAAGAGGCCTTGTCCATGCTTGCACGCGGCGAGTACGTGGTCGTTGATCCGTTCGCGATCCCAAAGACTGTTCCCGAAGGCTACGACCCGACGATCTTGTTCCATGCCGCTCAGGTCGACGGCAAGGCCGCGGGTGTCATGCTCCCGATTCGCGTGCAGGCAGGCACCGACCTCGACATTGCTGCCAGGCTGTCCAAGGAATTCGCGGCGGTATCGGTTGACGTTGCCGTTGCAGAATTCAATGGCAAGGACCAGCAGACTCGGCGCGCGAGAATCGAAGAGATGCTCCGGGCTCGAGCGCTGGTTTCCCGAGCAACGATTGCGCGCAGGCGCGGCGAGATATCCAGTGCGGAGTTCGATGCACAAACCAAGGATTGGATCGGACTGCGGCCGCCTCGGGGAACATCGATTGATGCCGTGAACTACATGCTGAGACGGTTGTGAGACGTCGACTTCCGGACCAAGGCGTCGCGTTGCGCGAGAGCAGCGTGGATCCGCGGAGTGATTTGCCGGTCGCACGCTGTCCGACGCCTCGAACGCGGTCCTTCCTGCATCCGCGCAGCCCGGCGCGATCGCGTCGGTTACCGCGGTCATCCATCCATGCCCCCTGCGTCCGCGCAAGCCTCGCCTCCTTCGCGCAGGCTGCAGTACCCGTGACGATCCGGCGCAGCGGGGTGCGCGCGCAGAGCCTCCGCTGCGCTGGTCGTGGCATCTCGAGACATGGTGGCGGACCGAGCAGGTCCTTCTCAGCCCGCGCCAGCAGCGCTCGGACGCAGCGGTCGCGTGCACAGCCCTAGCAAGCCACCCTGGGCGACTGCCGCACCGCCCACCGGCTGCGCGCGCCAAGCCCCGCCGCACGCCGCACGCAGACGCTCGCATTCACGCCCCGCCCCGTCCATCCTGTCGGCATGGCCCCCATCGACTACAAGCAGGCCGGCGTCGACTACGGCAAGATCGACCCGCTGAAGATCCAAGCGCAGCAGGCCGCGGCGGCGACCGCGGGCAACCTGCGCCGCCACGGCCTGCAGGAAG
>JBEITC010000473.1:0-3106 GCA_040375075.1 Planctomycetota bacterium
CAGCGGCGCGGCCGCGGCGACCGCACGGCTGTGCGCCGCCGGCGTCACCGTGGCGCTCGGCCACTGCGACAAGTCCGACGGCTTCGGCGCCTGCGTCGACGCCGGCGCGCGCGCGGTGACGCACCTGTTCAACGTCATGGGCCCGCTGCACCACCGCGACGTCGGCACCGCCGGCTTCGCGCTCGACGACGAACGCGTGCTGTGCCCGCTGATCGTCGACGGCGTGCACGTGCATCCGGCGATGGTGCGCAATGCCTTCCGCATCCTCGGGCCCGCGCGCACGATCCTCGTCAGCGACGCGGTCGCCGCCGCGGGCATGCCCGACGGCGACTACCAGCTCAGCGGCATCCCGGTGAAGGCGACCGACGGCGTCGTGCGCGACGGCCAAGGCCGGCTCGCCGGCTCGGCGCTGACGATGGCGCTGGCCGCGCGCAACTTCCTGCGCTTCGTCCCGATGGCCGGGCCGTGGACGCTCGGCTGCGCCGCGGCGGCCAACCCCGCGGGCCTCGTGCGCGCCGATGCCTACGGCGCGCTCGCCGTCGGCAAGCGCGCGGCGTTCACGCTGCTCGGCGACGACGGCCGCATCACTGCGGTGCGCTGAGGGCCTGCGGCGAAGTCACGATGTCGGCGCTCCGTTCGATCTTGGTGGCTGCTCGCGCGGCCACGCAGCGGCCGAGAACCCGCTGGGCTCGCGGGCGCTGAGCGCCGCCGCACCGCCATGGCTCGCGCGTTCGCAGAGTTCGAGGCCAATGGGCCGCGCCCCGACGCCCGCTCGGCGCGCCGCCGCTGACTTCGCATGGCCCTCGTCGAACCCGAACCTTGGGCGCCGGCCGCGATCGCGCGGCTCGACCTGCGTCCCGGCGATCGCGCGCTCGCGTGCTGCGTCAGCCTCGCGACGGCGCGGGCGCTCGCCGCAGCGGTGACGCGCGACGGCAGCCTGATGGTCGTCGGCGACGCGCGCACCGCGCACCAACTCGCCAACCTGCGCCTGCCGCAGCTGCAGGCGTTCGCGCACCCGCTGCGGGGCGGCGAGCGCTTCGGCGCGTTCGACGCGCTGCTGGTCTGCACGACGACGGCGCCGGCGCTGCCGCCGTCGGCGTGGGCCGAGCTCGCGCGCGCCAACGTGCGGTTGGGCGGCCGCGCCGTGTTCGACCTGCCTGCGCCGCAGTCCGTGCCGGACCTGCGCACCGCTGCGGCCGCCGCCGGTTGGCCGACGACGCGCCTCGCTGCGCTCGGTGGCCCCGACGACGCGACGCTCGCGGATGCACTGACCGCAGCCGGCCTGCGCGACGTGCAGCGCGAACTCGCCAGCGACCTGCTCGCCGCCGACAGTCCGGGCGACGCCGTCGCCGCGTTCGCGCGGCCGCTCGGCCTCGACGACGCCGCGATCGCTGATCTGACCGCCGGTCTGGTGCGCGCAAAGGGCACCACCGGCCCGGTCGAACTGCTGGTGCACCGCACGCGCGTGCGCGCACGGCGCTGACGTCGCACCGCGACGCGGCCGGAGCGACGCTTGGGCCGCAGGCGGATCGGCGGCTGCGTCGCAATTCGGCGGAGAGCCACCCGACGGAGGCCACGCGCCGAACGGCGTCGCCGCATGGGGCATGCACGCCGCGCACGCGCGCCCAGAACCTGCCGACGCAGCCGCGGCGTGAAAGAAATCGCGCCGTCGCCGCCCGAATCGCAGCCGCTACGTGCACTCCCTTGTGGCGGCGGCCGGCCGCGTGGAGCGTTGACGTAGCGAGCGTCCGGGAGACCATTGGGCTCTGGGGAGCGCGCGCCGGCCGCCGCCGATTCTTCCGCCTGGGTCGGCGGCTACGCTGGTGCGATGCCCTGCCGCATCGCGCGTCGCTGCTTGCTGTCCCTCGTGCTCGCCGCCGCGGCCACCGTCGCCGGCGCGCAGGACGAACGGCGCTTTGGCCCCGACAGTCCTGACCGCGGGCTGCCGCGCACGCCCGCGGCCTTCCGGCCGTACGCCGCCGACGCCGACGCGCTGCCCAACCGTCTGTTCCGCGCGTTCTGGTTGCAGCATCAGGCGCCGGCCGAGGTCGCCGGCGTGGTGCCGCGCGGCGTGGCGCTGGAATGGAGCGACGGCTGGGTGCACGACAAGCGCGCCGGCACGGCCGCCGACGCGCGCTGGTTTGGCGGCGATGGCCGGTTGCTGCCGCTCGAAGCGCTCGCCGCCGACGCGGCGAAGGCCGCCGCCGCCGACCTCGCGGCGTTGGTCGCCGACGAGGCCGCGGTCGCAGCACTGCAGCAGCAGCCGGCGCTGGCGGCGCTGTTCCAGCACGACCTGCTGCGCACGGCCGAGCGCCTGCTCGACACCGAAGCCAACGCCGAACTGCTGCCACTGCTGCACCGCGCTGCGGCCAAGGTCGCGCTGCCGGCGGCGACGTTGGCGACGATCGCCGACCCGCTGGGCGCTGCCGCCGCGGCCGATCCGGCGTTCGCGGCCCAACTGCCAAAGCAGCTTGGTGGCACGGCCGACGGCTACCGCGAGATCGTGCGGAAGTCGACGCGCCTGTTCGACGCCGAGAAGACCGTGCTGTGGTCGCGCGTGTTCCTGCGTCATCCCGACGGCGAGGCCGCGCTCGCAGCGCTGCTGCCGGCGGCGCTGACGGACGCGGACAAGAAGCGCGGGCCGACCGTGCCGATCGGCTTCCAGGCCGTGCTCGTGCAGGGACTCATCGCGTTCGACCGCGACGGCCAGCCGCGCGCGACGCCGCTCACGTTCGACGTGCGCGTGCAGACGCTCGCCAACCGCGCGCCGCTCGCCGCCGACAACGCGACGTTCACCCACGACGGCCTCGACTTCGCCGTCTGGCAGCTCGAACGCCAGCGCCTGCGCGAAGGCGCGGACCAGCCGTTCCGCCGCGTCGACCCCGACGACCAGGACCTGTTCCGCGACTACGGCACCGGCAAGCACACCACCCACCGCGGCCAGTGCGCCCTGTGCCACCGGCTCAGCGGCACGCCTGAGCCGCACCTCGGCGGTTTCCCGGTGCTGCGCCCGCATGTGCAGGCGGCGTTCGCGGCGACCGGCGAGGAACGGCTGCGGCTGGCCGAGCAGCAGGCTGCGAAGCTGTGGGCGAAGGTGGCGGCGGCG
>JBEITC010000092.1:0-10449 GCA_040375075.1 Planctomycetota bacterium
CCGCCAGCGCCGCCACCACCTCGGGGCGCAGCGCCCGCGCATCGGCGGGGTCGGTCACGACGACGACATCGAACGGCCGCGCCGCATCGACGCCGAGCGCTGCCAGCGCCGCCCGTTCGCGCGCGAGTTCGTCCGGCGTCGCCCGCAACTGCGGCTGCCGGTACGGCGCGTCGGGGGCGATCGCCTTCGCCAGTTCCCAGGCCGCGCGCGCCGGGTGCGGCGTCGCCGCGCACGCGATCGTGCGGCGCAGCAGCCAGCGGCTGCGCGGCTCCTGCCGCCACGGCGCGGCCATGCCGACGACGTTGCGCGCGCCCGACAGCACCGCCACCAGAGCGCTCTTCCAGTTGCCCTGCAGGTCGAGCGCCACGTCGCACCGCTCTGCCCGCAGCTCGGCACGCATCGCCAGCAGCGCGCGCAGGCCGCCACGCCGGTCGAAGGCGACGACGCGATCGATCGCCGGATGGCCATCGAGCAACGGCGCGAACGGCGTCTGCGTCGCCCAGACGATGCGCCAGTCGGGCCGCGCCGCCCGCAGCGCGGTCGCCGCGCCGAGGCCTTGGACGACGTCGCCCATCGCCGACAAGCGCACCAGCAGGACCGTCGTCACTTGCCGGCCTCGACGCGCTCACACACGAGGAACGACTTGAACGGCAGGTCGATGCGGTGACGGACCGCGTACCCCGCAGGATGCGCCGGCCCCTTGCGCGGAACCTCGCGGAGCACCCAGCGCGTCCGCCACGGCCTCTTGCCGCTCTCGTCGCCCGGCGGCAGGAGCCCCGCGGCCAGCAACAGGGGCGAGTCGAAGTGGCCGCTGGTGGCGAGGTCCGCGCGATCGACGCCGAGTCGGTCGAGTTCCGCGCGCAAGCCCGCGCCGGCCGCGGCGCGCGCGCGCGGCGACTGCGGCCACTCCCGCGCGCGCTCGAGGCCGACCGTCCATGCCGCCGGGATCGCCAGCGTCAGGACCAGCGCGACGATGCGTGCGCGCGTGGTCGCCAACCAGGCGCCGACCGCGACGAACGCGGCGAACACCGGCGCCGTCCCCGGCGCCGCCGCCACGAACGGCAGCGCCACGGTCGCGACGGCCGCCGCGATGGCGAGCCCCTGCAGCAGCCGGCGCGCCAGCAGCGGCGCTGGCCCGACCGCCTGCGCGAACGCCGCCATCGCCGGCGCCAACGCGAAGGCCAGCAGCGGCACGTTGGGCAGCAGGTAGCGCGTCGGTCGTCCCGACGAGAAGGTCAGCGCCAGCGCCGCGCCGACGGCGGCCCAGACGCACGCCGTCGCGATCGCAGCGCGCGCGACGTCGCGACCGTCACCGCACGGCGCGCGGCGGCTGCGCGCGAACAGCGCGAACGGCAGCGCGAGGCCGAGCGCGCGCGCCCAGTACTCGGGCGTGCCGGCGAGCTGGCGGCCCCACTCGAACGAGAAGCGCCCGACCGACTCGTTGTTGGCGACAGCGAGCATCGCCTTCGGATCGACGCGCAGCAGCCACAGCGGCGCGAAGTACGCCATCACGACGACGGCGAACGGCCCGAAGTGCCAGCCGAAGCCGCGGAGGCGCGCGTGCCGCCACCAGACGACGTACGCGCCGGCGGCGAACAGGAAGTACGGCGGCCCCTTCTGCAGGAACGCGACCCCGGCGAGCGCGCCCGACAGGGCGACCAGCCGCGTGCGCGCCTCGGCGAAGCCGCAGGCGAGCGTCCAGATCGACGCGGCCACGAGGCTCGCGAACAGCGGATCGATCTCCGCCGTCGGCCACTTGATCGACACCACCGGCGACGCTGCGACGGCGAGCGCGCCGAGCCAGCCGGCGAGCGCGCCAAAGCGCGGGCGCAGCAGTTCGCCGGCGAGCCACGCCGTCGCCCACGCGCCCAACACCGACGGCAGGCGCACGACCCACGTCGCGTCGCCGAAGGCCTCGATGCACACGCACAAGAGCCAGTAGTGCAGCGGCGGCTTCGCCCACGTCGGCTCGCCGCCGAGCGTCGGCACCATCCAGTCGCCCGAGCGCAGCATCTCGAGCGCGATCTGCACGCGCCGACCCTCGGTGCCGTCGAGGTCGGGGATGCTCCACGCCGGCCAGCACGCGGCCACCGCGACGACGAAGAGCATCAGGCCGCGGCCGAGCATGCGATCAGCCGGCGCCTGCCGCGGCGCGGCGCGACTTGCGGATCAACCAGAGGTTGCGCGCATAGATCGGCGGGCCGCCGAGGTTGGCCATGATGAACGGCGGGTCCAGCCGGTAGATCGCGTACGCCAGCGTCATCAGGCCACCGAGCAGGCTGAGCCACCAGAACACGACCGGCATGACGCTGCGTTGCTGCTTCTCGCTGGCGATCCACTGCACGTAGAAGCGCGAGCCGAAGACGATCTGCCCGCCGAAGCCGATCACCCACCAGTACCACGGCGTGTCCTGGACGACGCCGTCCACGAGGCTGGCCAGCATCACACCTCCTCCTTGACCCGGTGCATGAGCATGCGCGTGCGCAGCCAGCGCATCGCGAAGCAGTCGCGCAGGCCCTTCCAGATGCGGTTGCCGATGCCGTACTTGGCGACGCCCGCGGCGCGCGGCCGGTGGTTGACGTCGACCTCGACGACGGCGCCGCCGAGGTACTTGACCAGCGTCGCCATGAAGCGGTGCATGCCGACGAACTTCGGCGCGCGCAGCCAGTACTCGCGGCGGATCGCCTTGATGCCGCACGCGGCGTCGGTGACGCGGTCGCCGGTCAGCCAGTTGCGCACGCCGTTGCCGATCTTCGACGACATGCGGCGCGTGAACGTGTCCCGCCGCTTGCGGCGCACGCCGACCACCGCGTCGCACTCGCCGGCGAGCACGCGCGCGACCATCGCCGGCAGGTCGCGCGGGTCGTTCTGCATGTCGCCGTCCATCGTCGTGACCACCACGCCGCGCGCGTGCTCGACGCCGGCCATCACCGCGGCGCTCTGGCCGCTGTTGCGCTCGAGCACGACGATGCGCAGCCACGCGGCGCCCTGCGTCGCCTTCCACGCGCGCATGCGCTGCAGGCTGCCGTCCTTGCTGCCGTCGTCGACGAGCAGCGCCTCGAAGGGACCGTGCGGCAGCAGCACGTCGGCGACCTCCTGCAGCAGGTTCTGGACGTTCTCCTCCTCGTTGTAGATCGGCACGACGAGCGAGAACCGCAGCTTGGGATCGGACGGGATCACGGCGCCTCCACGCGCAGTCGGGCGTCGACGGCGGCGCTGCCCCCGCCGACGCGCGCCAGGATGAACGGGTTGACCTCGACCTCCGCGATGCGCGGGAAGTCGGCGACGAGCTGCTGCAGGCGCAGCAGCGCGGCTTCGGCCGCGGCGACGTCGGCGGCCGGCGCGCCGCGGAAGGCGTCGAGCAGCGCGCGGCCCTTGAGCGAGTCGAACATCTCGCCGGGATCGCGCGCGTCCAACGGGCCGACGCGCACGGCGACGTCGCGCAGCAGCTCCACCTGCACGCCACCGAGACCGGCGGCGTACAGCGCGCCGTAGCGCGGGTCGCGCGTCATGCCGAGCAGCACCTCGCGATGGCCCTCGGCCTGCGCCTGCACCTGCAGCGACACGCCGCGGAAGCTGCGCCCCAGCCGATCGAGCAGGTCCTGCGCCGCCGCGAACACCTCGTCGCCGGTGCGCAGGTTGGTGCGGACGGCGCGGTGCTCGCTCTTGTGCAGCAGGCCGTCGGCCTCGGCCTTGAGCACCACCGGGAAGCCGAGCTTGTGCGCGGCGGCGACCGCGTCGCCAGGGCTCGCGACGCGGCGGCTCGCGGCGAACGGGATGCCGTACGCGGCCAGCGCCGCCTCGGCCGCGGCCGCCGGCAGCCAGCCACCGCCCTTCGCCGTCGCCAGCGCCTTCGCCGCGGCGCGCTTGTCGACACGGAACGGCTTCACCGGCGCCGGGCGGCGCTGCAGCCACTGCCAGCGCCGGCACATCAGCCGCAGCGTCGTCGCCATGTCCTCGGGATAGCGGAACACCGGGATGCCGGCGTGCAGCAGGATGCGCTGCGCCTCGTCGCCGCGCTGGCGACCCATGACGCAGGCGAGCACGGGCTTCGGCAGGCCGCGCGTCTCGTCGACGATCGCCTGCGCGACGGCGGCGGCGTCGATCATGATCGGCGACACGAACAGCACGACGAGGCCGTCGACCTCCTTCTCGCGCGCGACCACGCGCAGCGCCGCCCGATAGCGGGCGGCGTCGGCCGACGCGATCAGGTCGATCGGGTTGTGAACGCTCGCCTCGGGCGGCAGCGCCTTGCGCAGCGCGCGCTCGCCGGCAGGCGAGAGCGTCGCCATCGTCATGCCCAAGCCCGCGATCGCGTCGGTCGCCAGGATGCCCGGGCCGCCGGCGTTGGTGACGACGGCCATGCGCGGCCCGCGCGGCGGCGGCTGCGTCAGCAGCGCCTGCGCCAGCGCGAACATGTCGCGGAAGTTGTCGACCCGCAGCACGCCGCACTGCTGCAGCAGCGTGTCGGCGGCGACGTCGGCGCCGGCGATCGAGCCGGTGTGCGAGCTCGCCGCCTGCGCGCCGGCGTCGCTGCGGCCCGACTTGACGGCGATGATCGGCTTCTTGCGCGCGACGGCGCGCGCCACCTGCACGAACTCCTGCGGCTCGCCGACGGTCTCGAGGTACAGCAGGATGACCTTCACCTGCGGGTCGTCGCCCCAATAGGCGACGAGGTCGGCGGCGGTGACGTCGACGCGGTTGCCGACCGAGGCGAACATCGCCACGCCGAGCCCTGCCTGCGCCGCGTCGGCGAGGATCGCTTCGCCGAGCGCGCCCGACTGCGACACCATCGCCACCGCGCCCCGCGGCGGCGGCGTCGCCGAGAAGCTCGCGTTGCAGGCGAACGCAGGCTCGGTGTTGATGATGCCCATGCAGTTGGGCCCGACGACGCGCATGCCGTAGCGGTCGGCGATGGCGCGCAGTCGCAGTTCGCGCTCGACGCCGACGCCGCCGATCTCGCGGAACCCGGCCGTGATCACGACGAGGCCCTTCACGCCCTTGCGGCCGCACTCCTCCGCCGCGGTGAGCACGACGTCCGGCGGCACCACGAGCACGGCGAGATCGACCGGTCCGGGGATCGCCTTGACCGACGGATACGCCGGCACCGAGTGCACGACCTCGGCCTTGGGATTGACCGGGTAGACCGGGCCTTGGAAGCCGCCTGCGATGAGGTTGGCGACCACCTGCCGGCCGATCGAGCCTGGCCGGCGGCTCGCGCCGACGACGGCGACCGAGCGCGGGCGGAAGATGCCGTCGAGTCCGTGCGTGCGCGCGTGGGCCATCAGGGCGCAGAGGGTAGCGGCGACGCTGCGCGAACGGAACGCGACCGCGCGCCTTGCCTTGCCCTGGCGTCGCACGATGATGCCCGCCGATGATGCCGCCTGCCATCGAAGCCATGCGGCCTCACCAGTGGGTCAAGAACCTGCTGGTGCTGGCGCCGCTCGCCTTCACCCCCAAAGGACTGTCGCTCGACGCCCTGGCATGGTCATCGGCGGCGCTGGCATTCGTGGCGTTCTGCCTCGCCGCGAGCTCGATCTACCTGCTGAACGACCTCGTCGACCGCGAGGAGGACGCGCGCCATCCGAAGAAGCGCAACCGGCCGATCGCGTCGGGCCGGCTCGGCGTCGGCGCGGCGCGCGTCCAGCTGCTCGTGCAGCTCGCCGCCGCCGGCGGCGCCGCGATGCTGGTTCCGGCCCACGCGGGCGTGCCGTTCGTCGTCTGGCCGGCCGCCTACCTGCTGCTCAACCTGCTGTACTCGTTCCGGCTGAAGCGGCTGGTGATCGTCGACTGCATGTGCATCGCGCTCGGCTTCCAGCTGCGCGTGCAGGCCGGCGCCGCCGCGATCGACGTCGCCGCGTCGCACTGGCTGCTGCTGTGCACGTTCTTCTTCGCGCTCTTCCTGGCGTTCTGCAAGCGCTACGAAGAGCTCGGCCGGCAGGCGGAGGCGAGCGGACAGACGCGCGCGACGATGGCCGATTACACGGTCAGCTTCCTCAACATGATGATCGGCCCGCTCGCCGCGCTGAGCATCCTGACCTACTCGCTCTACACGGTGAGTCCCGAGACGGTCCGGACGCACGGCACCGACAAGCTGATGTTCACCGTGCCGTTCGTCACCTACGGCGTCTTCCGGTACCTGTTCCTGGTCTACCGGCGCAGCGAAGGCGGCGACCCGGCGCGACTGCTGTTCCGCGACGTGCCGTTGATCGTCTCGGGTCTCGGCTACGCCGGCCTCGTCGTCGCGATCCTGCGCGCCGCCGGCGGCCAGGGCTGACGCGGCCGGTCGGCGCGGCTAGGCTCGCGTCGAGAGGACGCATGCAGGAAGGAACGATGGACCGCCCGGACGAGCCGGCAACGCTGCGCCGCCGGCTCGTCGACGACGTCGCCGCCGGCCGGACGGTCGTGCTCACGGCGACGGACATGTCGTCGCCCGAGGTGCGAGCGTCGTTGCCGGCGATGCTCGAGTCGATCGCCGGCACGGCGCCCGCCGGCTCGCCGCTCCGACTGCCCGGCTACGAGGTCCTCGGCGCGATCGGCCAAGGCGGCATGAGCTCCGTCTATCTCGCGCGGCACGTCGCGCTCGGGCGGCACGTCGCGCTCAAGGTCGCGCCGCGCTGGCTCGACGGCGACGGTCGCGCCAAGCGCCGGCTCGCCGACGAAGCCCGCGCGATGGCGCGCGTGGCGCACGCCAACATCGTCGCGATCCACGACGTCGTCGAGCACGGCGACACGCTGGCGATCGCGATGGAGTGGGTCGACGGCCTGACGCTCGCCGGGCTCATGCACGCGCTGCCGCCGCAGGCCGACGCCACGGACCTCGAGCGGATGCGTCGCGCGCTCGGCGACGTCCACGCGTTCGCCGGCGAGAAGGAGCCGCGGCGGTGCCTCGTGCGGATGCTGCGCGACGTCGCCCGCGCCGTGCAGCGCGTGCACGACGCCGGCCTGCTGCATCTCGACGTCAAGCCCTCCAACGTGCTGGTGCGCCGCGACGGCACGCCGCTGCTCGCCGACTTCGGCGTCGTCCGCGAGGCCGCGCTCGACGCCGGGGCGACGCGCTCGTTCGCGGGCACGCCCGCCTACGCCGCGCCAGAGCAGATGCGCCGCGATGACCGCGCCATCGGCGCGCGAACCGACGTCTACGGCCTCGGACTCACGCTGTACGAGGCGCTGGCGCGCCGCCAGCCGCTGCGCGACCTCGACTTCGCCGCGATCCTGGAGATCGTCGAACGCGGCGGCATGCCGCGCCTGGAGCAACTGGCCCTCGTGCCGCGCGAGCTCGCCGACGTCGTGCACAAGGCGATCGCGCCCGAACCGGCGCTGCGCTACGCCGGCGCCGGCGCGTTCGCCGACGACCTCGACGCGTGGCTGGCCGGCCGGCCGGTGACCGCCCGGCCGCAGACGACCGGCCAGAGGACCTGGCGCTGGGTGCGCCGCGAGCCGGCGCAGGCGGCCCTCGCGGCCTCGCTCGCGCTGCTGCTGCCGGCGCTGTTCGCGCTCGGCGGCTACCTGCTGAGCGAACTGCCCAACATCGAGGCCCAGCGGCAGGCGCGGCGACGCGCCGAGGCCGACGCGCTCAAGCAACGCGCCTACCAGGACCTGCTGACCGTCGTGGCGCCGAAGGAGGTCGTCATCGATCGCCTGGTTCGCGCGATGGCGCTCGACCCGACGCCGTCGTCCCTCGTCTGCCTGTTGGCGATGCAGCACGACCAACAGGAACCGGGGCTCGCGGCGACGATGCAGGCCAACGCCGCGACGATGCAGGCCCATCTCGGCCTGCGCCTGTTCGCGGCGAAGGTGGCGGCCGGTCGTTCGTTCTTCGACGCCGGCGAACAGGCGCAGCTCGCGGCCAGCCGCGATCCGCTCGACGCGTACGTGCTGGCGCTCGACCGCCTGTTCTTCGCCGACGACCAGGCGACCGAGGAGTCCCATCGCGCCGCCGTCGACCGGATCGTCGCGGCATCGTCCGCGATCGGCGACGACCCGCTGCTCGATGGCCTGCATCTGTGGTCGCTGAGTGGCGCCGACATGGACAGCCAACGACGCAGCATGGCGGCAGCGCTGCGCGCGCGGCGCGCCGGCGACAGGACGACGCAGTACTGGGCGCTGCTCGGGCTGGAGTGGGTCGACATCGCGGCCGCCGCCGTCGACGCATGGGAAGAGACGCGCGCGACCCCGCAGGATCCGTGGGGTTGGGAACAACTGGTCGGCTTGGGCATGCGCAACGACGCCAAGTCCCTGCCGGCGCCGACCGAACTCCTGGCGCAGGCGCGAGCCGCCGGCGCCTCCTCGTCGCTGCTCCGGACGTACGAACTCGTCATCGGCGCGACCGACGCCGCGTCCGCGGCGAAGGCCCTGCGCGAGATCCCGGCGGAGCACGACCTGCTCGGGCGACGCCTGCGGCTGCAGCGAATGGCCGATCCGGCGCTCGCGCGTGCGGAGTGCGAGCGCGTGCTCGCGGCCGAACACCCCCGCTGTTCCGAGCTGGCGGCCGTGCACTCCCACTGCTTCGAGACGAAGGACGTCGAGCTCGCGAGCCGGACGTTCGCGCGCGGCGCCGCGCTCTTTCCCGACCGGCGCCGGATGCACGTCAATCAGTTGGCCTTGCTCATCCACAAGCGCGACGTCGCCGGCGCCAAGCTCGTCCTGCGCGACGTGCCGATCGGCGACCGAATGGTCAAGACCAACGGCGCCCTGGTCGCGAGCCTGCTGGTCGAAGATCGCGCATGGCAGCGCCTGTTCGACTTCTGCGAGCGCTGGCTGCGGCTGTGCGACCGCGAGATGATCCCGCAAGCGTCGTCGTACGCCGGCATCGCCGCGTCCCGCCTCGGCGACCCCATGGCCGCGGCGGCCCGCTTCGCGGTCGCGCTCGCGGCCGAGCCCAAGACCGGCAAGTGGTATGCGCACGCGCTGCAAGAGGATGCCTGGCTGCGCGCCGCGCCCGACTCGCCGGCGGAACTGCGCGACCCGTCGCTCGCGGAAGCACGGTTGCAGCGCTTCGACGCCTACGCGCCTCGCCTCAGGTTCCCGTTCGGCGGCCCCTGGACGTCGCTCGTGCGCGCCGAGGTCGCCCTCGCCAACGGCGACCTCGGCGCGGCGCGCGCCGCCGCCGAAATGGCCAAGAGCCAGCGCAACGTCGAGCCATGGGCGCCGGACCAGATGCCCGCGTGGATCGACCGCGCGGTGGCGCGCTCGGCGACGAAGTGAACGGGCCGGCGCCCGCGCGTCACGGCAGCGGCACGACGAGCGCGCGCGCGTTCCCGCCATCGCCTTCGCTGGCGACCAGCAAGCGGCCGTCGGGCAGCAACGCCAGTCCCTCCGCTTGCGGCAGCTCCTTGGCGTCGAGGACGCGCGCGCCGAGCAGCGCGCCGGCGAAGTCGACGCGCAGCAGCAGGCGATCGGCGCCGGCGAGCACGAGCAGTTCGCGTCGGCCGGGCACGACGGCGATCTCGCTGACGGCGAGATCGAAGTCGACCTTCGCCTTGCCCTTGTCGGTGGTCTTCGTCGGCAGCGGCACGCCGAGCTGCGCGAGCGCCGCCTGCAGCGCGCGCCGCGACAGCGTCACCGCCGGCTCCTTGGCGACCTCGCCTGTGGCCGGATCGACGGCGAACACCGGCCGACGGTCGCGGGCTTCCTTGTCGTCGCCGGCCACGGCCTTCGGCGCGACGAGCAGCCGCTTGCCGTCGGCGTCGACGCACAGCGCCTCCCAGTCGGGATGGCCGCCGGGCAGCGTCACTTCGCGCGCGACCACGTGCGCGCCGGCACGGGGGGCGAGCTGCAGCAGCACGCCGTCGCTGCGCAGGACCCACCACGCCTCGCCGGCGCGCGCGATCCCTTCGTAGTCGCCCGCCGGCCCGAACGCCTCGCTGCGGACCTTGGCCTCGCCGCGCAGGTCGACGAACCACAGCGCGCCCTTCTCGTCCTGCACGCACGCGAGCGTGCGGTCGTCGACGGCGACGCAGCCGGAGACCTCGCGCAGCTGCTTGGGCAGTTCGATGCGGCCGTCGACGAGGCCGCGGCCCTGCGCCGCGCCGCAGGCCGCGAGCACGGCGATCGCCAGCCAGGAGACGGACCTCATCGCCCGGCTCCCGCGCGCGCCATCCCGGCGAGCGCGCGCAGCGTCGCCAGCAGGAACAGCACGGTCGCCCAGGTGGCGTTGCCGTAGGCGAGCACGTCGTTGCCAAGCTTGCGGCCGAGCAGGTCCTTCGCCAGCAGACCGACGACCGCGCCAGCGACGAAGAGTCCAGCGCAGACGAGGTCGCGCCGGCCGCGCAGCAACCGCTCGGCGAGGAAGGCGACCGGGAACAGCCAGACGCAGAAGTGCGCCTTGCTGCTCATCGGCGACAGCAGCAGCATGCCGCAGGCGAACGCGCCGACCTCGCCGAGCGCGACGGCGCGCTGCGCCGCGGCCACGTCGTCCGCGCCGCGCACGACGGCGGCGGCGCGGCG
>JBEITC010000410.1:0-3743 GCA_040375075.1 Planctomycetota bacterium
AGTCCGCTGCGGCCGCGGCCTCGCCGCCGTCGAGCCAGCGCCGCTGCGCGGCCATCGCCGCCCCGAACGACGACGTGCTGGCGGCCGGCGCCGCGCCGGCGTACGCCGCGGCGAGCTGTTCGACGAACAGCAGGCACGAGCGGCTGTCGGTGACGACGTGGTGCTGCGCGAGCACGAACTCGTGGCGGGCCGCGCCGAGCCGCAGCAGGGCAGCGCGCCACAGCGGTTCGCCGACGCGGAAGCGCGGCTGCAGGAACGCGCGCCGCCAGCGCGTCGCATCGTCGGCGTCGACCGCGGCCGCTTGCGCGAGATCCGGCGCCGCAGCCACCGGCCGCAACTGCGGGCCGCCCGCTGGGTCGAAGGCCAGCCGCATGGCGTCGTTGGCTTCGACGACTTTGGCGAAGGCAGCGGCAAAGCGCGCGGCATCGAGGTCGCCGTCGATGACGAGACGGACGACGACGTGGTTGCACGGCACGGCCGGGAACAGCGCATCCTCCAGCCAGAACGCCTCCTGGCGGGGCGTCATGCGCAGCGTCGCGCCGTCGTGCCGTCGGTCGCTGCTCATCGTCGGCCCGTTGTACCCGATCGCACCGTGCTCGTTCGAACTGTGCTCGTCGGACCTGTGCCCGTCGGACCTGCGTCAGCGGTCAGCGACCCAGGAACGGCGACAGCGCGGCGAGCCGCCGCTGCGCCACGCGGTCCCACGTGTACTCGACGCTCCGCTGCGCGGCGGCCGCCGCCATCCGACCGCGCAGCGCCGGGTCGTCCGCGAGACGGCGCAGCGAGCGGGCGATCGCCTCGACGTCATCGGGTTCGACGACGAAGCCTTCGACGCCATCGCGCACGACCCAGCCTCCCGACGACGGCGTCATCACGCAGGGCAGGCCGGCGGCGAGCGCCGCGTAGCTGACCAGCGGGCTGCCTTCCTCGAAGCTCGTCAGCACGAACGCGTCGGCCTCGCCGTACACGCGCACGATGTCGCTGGTGTAGCCGCGGAACTCGACGTTCGGCTGCCGCATCGCATCGCCGCAGTGCTGCGCGACCTCGTCGTCGACGCCGCCGACGACGAGCAGCCGGCCATCGATGCCGGCGAGGCGCCATGCCTTCAGCAGCACGGGCAGGCCCTTGCGGACCGAGCCCGACCCGACGAACAGGAAGGTCGGCTTCGACGAGACGTTCCGCACGGTCTGGAACGTGTGCGGATTGAATCCGTAGCTCGACCGCACGATGCGGTCGCTGGTCGCGCCGAGCGCCAGGTAGCTCTGCTCCACCAGCGGGCTGCACGCGATGACGACGTCCTTCGGACCGAGCCGGCCGCGCTCGTCGGCGATGGCCTGCGGATCCTCCTGGACCGACATCGGCATGCCGGCGGCCGCGTATGCGCGGCGGAAGGCGCCGAAGTTGGCGGGATACGCGGTGTTGATCGGATCGTGGGCCAGGATCACGCCGCGGTCGCGCAGCGTCGCCAGATAGTCGGCCGTCGTTCCCGGGTACACGATGCACATGTCACCCGGCCGGCTGTGATCGCGCAGACGACGCAGCGTGCGCCGCCGCATCCAGTCACCGCCGCCGGGCACGCGCGACGCGAGGCGCACCGCCCACTTCGAGTTCGTGCCGCGCAGGAAGTGGCGGGAGAAGTTGCGGTTGGTGTAGGCGACCCATGCCGTGCACTCGAAGCGCCGGCGCAACTCCGGATTGCGATCGACGGCGTCGCAGAACTCGACGAGCACGCTGGCGACGCCGCTGAGCTGGCAAGGAAACGGATAGACCGTGTGGATGCGCGCAGGCGCGAGTGGGATCTCGGGGTTCTTCCCAGGGCTCATCGGCATTGGCAGGCGAGGACTCTCGACGGCGTCTCAGGGTCGCTCCAGGCGGAAGATCCTAGCCGATGGCGTGGTCGCCACGAGCTTCGCACTTCGACTGAGCCACTCGGCGAGCGGGCCGACGAGACGATCCGGCGCGGTCTCGACGTACAGCCGCGCGCCCCTTTGGGTGAGCTCGGCGAGCCGCGCACCGTCGACGCCGTCGCTCGGCAACGACCAGCCCTTGCGGCGCGAGAGGAACAACAGCACCGGCTCTTCGAAGTTCGAAGGCCGGCGCCAGGTCACGTCGAACGCGGGTTTGGGGCTGCGAACGACGACGAGCTCGCCGGCGGAGCTGTTGGCCTGCATCGCCCGCGCCGTCTCGTCGTGGCCGGTCGGAGCGCGACCGGGACGATGACCGGTCTCGGCGACCGCGCCGAACGCCGCGACGACGAGCAGCGCGCCGCCGGCGACGAGGCGGACGGCCAGGCTCGCGTGCGCGGGCCACGCCCGCGCCGCCAGCCACGCGCCGAAGATCGCGGCGACGGCGTGGTACTGCGGCCCCATCGCCGCTTCGTGGCTGTAGCGGAAGGCGCCGACGAGGCCGACCGCGACGATCGCTGCGAACGCCGCGTCGAGGCGCGCGAAGCCGCGGCGGGCCAGCAGCGCGCCGCCGGCGAGGACGCCGATCCAACCGACGCCGTACGCGAGCGTCGAACCGGCCAGCATCCACCACAGCCGGGGCCGCAGCAGGTGATCCGGCGCTGGCGACTTCACGTCGCCGAAGGTGACGCCGAAGGTCAGCCCGGTGGCGAGGCCAAGTTCGCGAGCGTGCAGGATCCAGGCTGCGACGCCCGCGACGACGACGCCGAACGCGAGCCACGTGCGCGCTTCGCGCAAGCGCGTCGGCTGCAGCGCCCAGGCGAAGGCCGCCTGCAAGGCGACGAACTGCAGCGTCGTCGGCTTCGCCAAGGCTCCGACCAGCGTCAGCGCGGTCGCCAGCGCGAGCGTGCGCGCGCGGCCGTCGTCGAGGAACCGCACGAAGACCGCGAGGCCCGCGCTGCCGAACGCGAGACTGAGCGCATCGGGCATCACGCGCGTGCCGACGAACAAGGCCTGTGCGCCGCCGAGCAGGACGGCGACGCCGACCCATGCGCCGGCGCGCGATGCACAGCGGGCGAAGAGGCCGAACCACGATGCCGCGAGCCATGTGACGGCCAGCACCGAGACCAGACGGCCGGGCCAATCGACGTCGCCGAACACGCGCAGCATCGCGGCGACGACGCCTTGGTAGATCGGCATCTCGCACTCGACCTCGCCGGTGGTGTCGCCGCGCCAGTCGACGCGCGGACGCATGAGATCGAAGTCCTCGAACGCGAGATTGCGCGCCACCGCCTGCGTGTCGCACTCGCGCCACGACGGGCCGATGGCATCGGCGCCGAATGTCCACCACATGGCGAGCGCATGGACGAGCAGCGCCGCCACGAGCAGCAATGGCAGGGACGACGGAGTGGACGGCTTCGGCAAGGTCATTGCGGGGCGGCGGCACGAAGCCGTGGTCGTCCGCCGACTCGAGCGGACGGGCGCAGGATAGCGGCGAATGCGCGGCCGCGGGCACGGCGCGCCGTCGTTCGCTTCCGGTCCAGCGCGGGCGGCGCCACCGCGCGCGCGACTTCGCTACGATTTCCGGCCTTCATGTCGCGCTCGCTACTCGCTGCGCTGGCTCTCGCTGCCGGAGCCGCCGCCCAGATGGTGCCCACCGGCTTCCAGGTCGACACGTTGTTGTCGACGCCGATGATCCGTCCGACGGACTTCTGCTTCCTGCCGGACGGGCGCTGCCTGATCTGCGACAGCGACGGCACGCTGACGATCTACGCCAGCGGCGCCTACGCCACGATCGGCCAGGTGCCTTCGGTCCAGCAGGGCGGCGAGCGCGGCATG
>JBEITC010000064.1:0-12229 GCA_040375075.1 Planctomycetota bacterium
CGACCTGCGCGACGACGGCGCGCCGGCGGCGGCGGTGGCGGCGGCGGAGCGCGCATTCGGCGGCGTCGGCGCGGTGGTCAACAACGCCGGCACGGCGCCGTCCGACAAGGTGGAGAACACCACGCCCGCCGTGCTGCGCGAGACCTTCGATCTGCACGTCGGCGCGCCGCTCGGCTTCGCGCGCGCCGTCGCGGCGAACTGGAAGCGCGCGGGCGCTGGCTGCCTCGTGCACCTCGCGTCGACCGCCGGCCTGCGCGGCTATCCGTTCACCAGCGCCTACACCGCCGCCAAGCACGGCATGGTCGGCCTCGCGCGCGCCCTGCACGCCGAGCTCGCGCCGGCGGGCGTGCGCGTCTACGCCGTCTGCCCGGGCTTCGTCGACACCGACATCACCCGCGGCGCCGCGGCCGCCATCGCGGCGCGCGGCAAGACCACCGCCGAGGCGGCGCTGCAGCGCATGGCCGCGCAGAACCGCATCGGGCGCATGCACTCCCCCGAAGAGGTGGCGGCGGCCGTGGCGCAGCTGCTGCGCGACCGGCCCGCCGGCTGCGTCTACGATCTCGACCGCGACCCGCCGGCGTTCGTCGACTGACGCGCCGCCCCGATTCCCCATGAGCCAATACGACTTCCGCTTCGAGAAGGGCAGCGACGGCGTCGCCGTGCTGACGCTCGACCGCCCGGACACGCTCAACTCGCTGACGTTCGACGTCTACGCGCAGCTCGAGCGTTTGTTCCTCGAGCTCGACGGCGACGAGACCGTGCGCGCGATCGTGCTGACCGGCCAAGGCCGCGGCTTCTGCAGCGGCGGCAGCGTCGAGGAGATCATCGGCCCGCTGCTCGAGACCAACCTCGACGGCACGCTGCGCTTCACGCGCATGACCGGCGCGGTGGTGCGCAACATGCTGCGCCTGCGCCAGCCGATCGTCGCCGCCATCAACGGCATCGCCGCCGGCGCCGGCGCGGTGCTGGCGCTGGCCAGCGACCTGCGCGTGATGAGCGAGCAGGCGAAGTTCGCCTTCCTGTTCACCAAGGTCGGCCTGACCGGCGCCGACATGGGCGCGGCGTGGCTGCTGCCCAAGGTCGTCGGCACGGGCCGCGCGATGGAGATGCTGATGCTCGGCGACAAGGTGACCGCCGACGAGGCGCTGCGCATGGGCCTCGCCAACCGCGTCGTGCCCGCCGACCAGGTGCTCACCGAGGCGCTGACGCTGGCGCGGCGGCTGGCCGCCGGCCCGGGCCTGGCGCTCGCGATGACCAAGAAGATGGTCTGGAACGAGTGGCCGATGGACCTCGAGGCGGCGATCGAACAGGAGGCGCAGGCGCAGGCGCTGCTGCTGCGCGCCGACGACCACCGCGAGTTCTACAACGCTTGGATGGAGAAGCGCGAACCGCGCTTCCTCGGCCGATGAACCCCGACCTCTGGCTGCCGGACAGCGACCTCGATCCCGCGCATCGCGCCTTCGCGCAGCGCATCCGCGCCTTCGCGCGCGACAAGCTCGCGCCGCACGCGCGCGCGATCGACGAACAGCGGACGTTCCGCCGCGAGATGGTGCGCGACCTCGGCGCCGCCGGCGTGCTCGGCGGCCCGCTGCCGACCGCCGTCGGCGGCGGCGGCTGGACCCCGCTGCAGCTGGCGATCGCGCACGAGGAGCTCGGCGCGGCCTGCGGCAACGCGCGCGGCTTCTGCGCCGTGCAGACCGGCCTCGTCGCCGACACCATCGCGCGCCACGGCAACGACGCGCAGCGCGCGCGCTGGCTGCCTGGCCTGATCGCCGGCGAGACCATCGGCTGCTTCGGGCTGACCGAGCCGGACGCCGGCAGCGACGTCGCGTCGATGCGCACGCACGCAGCGCCGCAGCCCGACGGCAGCTACCTCGTGCGCGGGACCAAGCACTGGATCACCAACGGCGGCGTCGCCGAGGTCCTCGTGCTCTTCGCCACCGTCGATCCGGCGGCCGGGCGCAACGGCATCACCGCGTTCCTCGTCGACACCGCGCGTCCTGGCCTGCGCCGCGAACCGATGCCCGGCATCGAGCTCGGCCACCGCGGCAGCGACCACGCCGTGCTGACGTTCGAGGACTTCCGCATCGCCAAGGACGAGGTCCTGGGCCCGGTCGGCAAGGGCTTCGGCATCGCCATGAGCGGGCTCGCCGCCGGCCGCGTGTCGGTGGCCGCGGGCGCCTGCGGCCTGCACCGCGAAGCGCTGGCCGAGGCGGTCGCGTTCACCACCGGCCGGCAGCAGTTCGGCCAGCCGCTCGCGCAGTTCCAGATGGTGCAGGAGCGCCTCGCCGACATGCTGACCTCGCTGCACATGACGCGCGGGCTCGTGCACCGCTGCGCGCGCCGGCGCGCCGAGGGCACCGAGACGCACGCCGACGTCGCCATGGCGAAGCTGGCGGCGACCGAGGCCGCCGCGCGCGCCTGCGAGGAAGCGGTCATGCTGCACGGCGCCCGCGGCTACAGCAGCGCGTACCCGGTCGAGCGCCTGTGGCGCGACGTGCAGGCCCTGCGCATCTACGAGGGCACGTCGCTGATCCAGAAGACGATCCTCGGCCGCATGCTGGCGACGCCGCCGAAGTGACCGGCGGCGGCGCGGCGCGGCGCGCGCGTCAGCGGTTGTCCGAGCGCGTGTTCGAGAACGCGATCGTGACCGTCGCCGCCGACTCCCAGTCGACCGCGTCCGGCGCGAGCTTCTGGCGGCGGAACTCCAGGCCGACCATGCCGTCGCGCACCTGCGGGTTGGTCTTGATGGCCTTCTCCAGCGTGCACAGGCGCTGCCAGCACAGGTCGACGGAGGTGACCGGCGCGCCGGCCGGCGTGCGGCCGATCAGCGCCTCGCTGGCGTCGATGCGCACGTGCACGTCGGACGTGAACGCCAGCGAGCCCTCGACCGCGCGGCCGAGCCACGTCATGACCTCGTCGCGCAGCGGGAACGGCCGCCCGGCGTCGAAGAACTGCGTCAGCGGCGCCTTGAGCTGCACCGAGTCGTTGGTCATGTCGACCTCGACCGAGCTGCCGACGACCTCGCGGAAGTCGGCCAGCGTCTCCTCGAGGAACTCGCGCATCGCGCCGTCCTGGGCGTTGAGCAGCGGCGCCGGCATCGGCGTCTCGCCGCCGCCGGTCTGCTCGTCGAAGATGCCGATGTCCTTGGTCTTGCCCTCGCCGGCGATGTGGAAGGCGAACTGGATGGACTGCTTGAGCTGCTTCATCTTCTCGAGGTCCTGCACGCCCATCGCGTAGAGGACCACGAACAGCGCGAACAGCAGGGTCATCATGTCCGCGAAGCTGATGACCCAGCGTTCGTGGTTGACGTGCTCTTCGTGCTTGTGCTTCTTGCCCACGGCAGATCTCCGGTCAGTGCTTCTTCTCGCCGCCGCCGTGGCTGCCGAGGTAGACCTTGAGCTTGCTGCGCAGGGCGCCCGGGGCGATGCCCGACTGGATGCCCACGACGCCTTCCAGGATCATGCTCTTGAGCAGCTGGTCGTGCTCGATGTGGCGCTTGAGCTTGAAGGACATCGGCAGGCAGACGACGTTGGCGTAGCCGACGCCGTAGACCGTCGCGACGAACGCGACGGCGATGCCCGGTCCGATCAGCGCCGGCTGGTCGAGCACGCTCATGACGTGCATCAGGCCGAGCACGGCGCCGAGCACGCCGACCGTCGGGGCCAGCGCGCCCCACGTCTCCCAGAACTTGAGGCCGGCCTTGTCGTCCTCCTCGGCGATGTGCATGTCGACCTCGACGGTCTCGCGGATCGCCTCGGCCGAGCTGCCGTCGATGGCGAGCGTCAGGCACTTCACGAGGAACGGATGGCCCTGGCCGCTGTTGGCGTACGTCTCGAGCGCGAGCAGGCCCTCGCGCCGCGCGAGATTGGCCAGCTCGAGGATCTTCTCCATCAGGCCGTGGAAGTCGTACTTGCCCGGCATGAAGACGCGCTTGAGCGCCTGGATCGCGAACGGCAGGTCCGACGGCATGGTCGCGACCATCGTCGCGCCCAGCGAACCGATGATCACGATCATGAAGGCGGTGACCTGGAGCAGTTCTCCAGGATGTCCGCCTTCGAGGACTTGGCCGCCGATGACGCCGACGAAGGCGAGGACAAGTCCGAGGATGCTGAAGAGGTCCATGCCGCGATGAGGTCCGTGGACGCCGTACGCGCGTCCAGCCCCATGATCGGACGGACCCGGGGGGTCTTGAGGAGGCCGTCGTGTTTCCCGCCATGGGATGGGCGTTGTCGAGAAGCCCGACGACGGCCTGCCGCGCGGCAGGTCACTCGCGCGCGGCGAACCAGGCCTGCAGCGCCGCGACGATGCGCGCCGCGGCGCGGCCGTCGCCGTAGGGCGATGCCCCCCTTGCCATCGCAGCGTGCGCGACGGGATCGTCGAGCAGGCGCGCGGCCTCGGCGACGATGCGCGCCGCGTCCGTGCCGACGAGGCGCGCGACGCCGGCCGCGATGCCCTCGGGCCGCTCGGTGACGTCGCGCAGCACCAGGACCGGCTTGCCGAGGCTCGGCGCCTCCTCCTGCACGCCGCCGGAGTCGGTCAGGATCACATGCGCCTGCTGCATCGCCGCGACCATGTCGGCGTGCCCGAGCGGCGCGACGAGCCGCACGCCGCGCACGCCGGCGAGCTCGCGCTGCACGGGTTCGCGCACCTGCGGGTTGGGGTGCACCGGCCAGGTGATCTCGACGTCGCCGCGGTCCGCGAGCGCGCGCACGGCGACGCAGATGGCGGCGAGCGGCGCGCCGAAGCTCTCGCGTCGGTGCGCCGTGACCAGCACGGAGCGTCGTCCGTCGCGCCGCGGCGACGGCGGCCCGAGCCGCGCCGCGGTGGCCAGGAGCGCGTCGATGCCGGTGTTGCCGGTGACGTGGACGGCCGCCGGATCGACGCCTTCGCGCAGCAGGTGGTCGCGCGCGCCCGGCGTCGGCGCGAAGTGCAGGCTCGCGACCGTCGCGACGTAGACGCGGTTCCGTTCCTCGGGGTAGGGCCGCGTCAGGTCGCCGCTGCGCAAGCCGGCCTCGACGTGGCCGAAGGCGACGCCGAGCTCGCCACAGGCGCGCGCCGTGGCGGCGACCGTCGTCGTGTCGCCCTGCGCCAGGACGACGTCCGGCCGCTCGGTCGCGAACACCGACCGCAGCGCCGCCGTCGCCGTCGCGTCGAAGGCCTCGTGCGACTGGCCATGCTGCATCAACGCGAGGTCGGCGTCGGGCGCCAGGCCGAAGTCGGCCAGCGCCCCGGTCAGCAGCTCCCGATGCTGGCCGGTGGTCAGCAAGCGGACCGAGGCCCAGGCAGCGCCCTGCAAGGCCGCGACGAGCGGCGCCATCTTGATGGCTTCGGGGCGCGTGCCGACGACGGCGAGGATGCGACACCTGCGTTGCATGCGAAGGCGGCCAACGATGCGGCCAGCATGGCGCGGCGACAACGATCGCCAGCGGATTCACCTCGAAGCACGCAGCACGCTCGCCGTCATCGCGACGGCGATGCGACGAATGCACAGCAACATGCATGCCAAGAGCGTCGAGCGAGCCCTTGCGCCATGCATGCGAGCCACGACGACGTCGACATCGGCATGCGCGCAGCATGCGATCGCGCATGCGCATCGAGGATCGCGTCATCGCATCGATGCGCGAACGATCGCAATGCATCGCATCGTGAACGATCGCGATGCATGCATGCGCATCGATGCATGCATGCACGCATCGATGAACGACACATCGCGCATGCGATGCATGCATCGCATGCAAATGCGTTCATCTTTGCTTGCACATGCATCGCATGTTTCGTGTAGGCTTCGCGAAGCCTCACCTATGGATCCAAACCGATCCCCTCTCCCGTCGCTTCATGCCATGGTCACAGCGCGCGGCGATCAATACGCGGTGGTAGCAAGGCGCAACATCGTGGCAGGAGCGCTCGTCATGCGTCTCGATGGCCCGCTGGTCGACAAGGCCGGCCGCTACACGGTGCAGGTCGGAATCGACCAGCACGTGGACGCCGAGATGCATCCCGCGCACGGCGATCGCTACCCGCTGTGGCGCTTCCTCAACCACGCGTGCGCGCCGACGGCGCGCGTCGTCGGTCGCACGCTGCGCGCGATCGCGGCGATCAAGAAGGGTGAAGAGGTCACCTTCGACTACGACGCGACGGAGTGGAGCATGGCAGCGCCGTTCGACTGCCTGTGCGGCGCCGAGACCTGCCGCGGCACGATCCGCGGCTACCGGCACCTCAAGGCGGCGACGCGCGCGACGATGACGTGGGCTGCCCCGCACGTCCTCGAAGCCGTTGCCCCTCGCCGCCTTGCGGCCGTCGCGCGCCGCTGAGCGCCCCCCCTGCAGCGCCTGCCCGTCGGGGCGCTGCCACCAGGAGCTGACACGCCGGCGATCCCCGATCGCCGCGCCGTTCCGTCGCCCTGTCATCCGCGCGCGCCGCGGCGGCATGCGCCCCCGTCGCCATCCGACGCGGGCTTGGTCCCGCGCCTGACTCCGCTCCCAAGCAGGTCGGCATGGAACCGCACGAAGCCCTCGTGCGCGAAGCGCTCGACGCCTGCACCGGACCCGCGCTCGCCCTCGATGCGCGCGGTCGCGTGCTGGCCGCCAACGCCGCGCTCCTCGTTCGTCTTGGCATCTCCGGCGAAGCCGTCAACGGCCCGATCGATCGCTTGCGCGTCAGCGGTCCGGCGCTGACGCGTCGACGCCGTGCCCCGGCGGCGCTCGACGTGCACGCCACCGGTCGCGCGCCGGCGCGCTTCCAGGCGACGGTGCGCCGCGATGCCAGCTGCGGCCGACTGCTCGTCGCGCTGCGCGACGACGACACGCCCGCGCCCGCGGCGACGTTGCTCGAACGCCAACTCGACCTGCGCGAACACGTCGGCGACGACCCGTCCGACTTCTTCCGCGAGGCGACCGAGACCCTGGCCGAGACACTCGCGGTCGAACGCGCCGCCATCTGGCTGTTCGACGACGATCCGGCGACGCGCAGCTTCACGGCCTGCCGGCTCGCGCCGACCGGCGTGCGCGCCCTCGCCGACGCCGCGCTCGCGGCGCTGCAGGACGAACCAAGCCGCTTCCGCGGCCTGATCACCGATCTGCACATGCCCAAGCAGGACGGCTGCGACCTGCTGGCCGCCGCGCGCCGCCTGGCGCCCGGCTTGCCGGTCGCCGTTGCGACGGGCTTCCTCGACGATGCCGCGCAGCGGCAGCTCGCCGACATGGGCGTGCGGCACGTGCTCGACAAGCCGTTCGACCAGGCGGCGCTGGCGCGCTTCCTCGCAGGCTTCGGACGCGGCGAGACGGGCACGACGTCGGCGTGACCCGGCGCCACGCGCGCCTCGCGCCCGCGGACGGAGCCCCCTACGCTGCCGCGCCGCCGTCCTCGTCCCTCGAAGGAGCCTCAGCGTGCCCGCCCCCACCTCGCCGTACTGGAACCCCAAGACCGAGACCTTGCCCAAGGACCAGCTGCGCGCGCTGCAGCTGCTCAAGCTGCAACGACTGGTCGATCGCGCGTGGCACGAGTCGCCGTTCCACCGCCGCCTGTACGAGAAGGCCGGCGTGCGCCCCGAGCACATCAAGACGCTCGACGACATCCGCCGCCTGCCGTTCATGACGCGCGAGGAGTGGATGGACAACCAGGCCGGCAAGCCGCTGTTCGGCGACCTGATCACGCGGCCGGAGACCGACGCGATCCGCTACCACCTGACGTCGGGCACGTCGGGTCGCCAGCCGCTGCGCGTGCTCGACTCGCGCAAGGACTGGTCGTGGATCGCCGACATGTGGTGCTACGGCTTCTGGGGCTTCGGCATCCGCCCCGACGACAAGGTGTTCTTCGCCTTCTCGTACGGCTCGTTCATCGGCTTCTGGGGCGCCCACTACTGCTGCGAGAAGATGGGCTGCCTGACGCTCGCCTCGGGCAACATGACGACCGAGCAGCGCGTGAAGCAGATCGTCGAGATGGGCGTGACCGTCGTCTGCGCCACGCCGACCTACGCGCTGCGCATGGGCCAGACCGCCGAGAAGATGGGCATCGACCTGCGCAAGGACGGCAAGGTCCGCCGCGTGATCGTCAGCGGCGAGCCCGCCGGCTCGATCCCCGCGGTCAAGAAGATGATCGAGGACATGTGGGGCGGCAAGTGCGGCGACACCGCCGGCATGACCGAGATCGGCACGATCATGATCTTCGAGTGCGACCACCAGCCCGGCGGCCCGCACATCATCGAGGACCACTTCATCGAGGAGGTCCTCGACCCGGACAGCGGCGAGCCGGTGCCGTACGGCGAGCGCGGCGAACGCGTGGTGACGTCGTTCGGCCGCGGCTTCATCCCGCTGATCCGCTACCGCACCAAGGACCTCGTCTGCAAGGTGCCGCACACGCGCTGCGGCTGCGGCCGCACCGGCGACATCTACGAAGGCGGCATCCTCGGCCGCGTCGACGACATGAAGCTGATCCGCGGCACCAACGTCTACCCGCGCGCGGTCGAGGCGGTGGTGCGCGAGCACGCCGAGGTCGAGGAGTTCCAGATCATCGTCCAACGCGTCGACAACGTGCAGGACGAGATCACCGTCAAGGTCGAGCTGAAGCCCGACCAGCAGGACTGCTGGCCGCGGCTGCAGGCGCAGCTCGGCAAGGACCTGGCCGACGCGCACGAAGGCCTGCGCTTCAACGTCGAGCAGGCGAAGACCGGCGAGCTGCCGCGCTTCGAGCTCAAGGCCAAGCGCCTGCAGGACCTGCGGCCCAAGTACTGAGGACACGAGGAGACCACGCCATGGACACGAACACCGACCTGCTGGGCAACCCGCTCACCAAGGACGACGTCGAGCTGCTCGACCTCTACCGCCGCCTCAAGGCGCTGAGCGCGCGGACCGACCTGCCGCCCGTCGCCACCGCCAACGTCAAGCAGGCGATGGTGATGCTGTGGAACGCCTGCAACGACCTCGCGCTGGTGCACGAGGAACCGGGCTGCGACTGACGCGGCGATGCTCGCCACCGCCGTCGTCGTCGCCTGCGCGCTGCTGACCGGCTTCGCCATCCAGCGCGGCAACACCTGCACGGTCGTCGCCGTCCGCGACCTCCTGCACAAGCGCGACCCGAAGCGCCTGCTGGCCATCCTGCACGCGATGGCTTGGGTCGCCGGCCTCGCCGCCTGCAGCGGCCTGCTGTTCGGCCACCCGCTGCCCGCCACCGCCTTCGCCACCGGCGGCGCCATCGTCGCGGGCGGCGCGCTGCTCGGACTCGGCGCCGTGGTCAACGGCGCCTGCGCGATCGGCGCGATCGCGCGGATCGGCAACGGCGAATGGGCGTGGCTGGCGACGCTGCCGGGCCTGTTCGTCGGCGCGCTGGCCTGGCGGCTCGTGCCCGCCGCGCTGGCGCCGCGCGCGATCGCGGCGCATCCGCCGATCTACGACCACGCCTGGCTCGCCGCGCTCGCGTTCGTCGTCTACCTGCTGTGGCTGACGCCGCGCACGCTGCGCGCTGGCTTCCGTCTCGCCGACGCCGTGCGCGCGCCGTGGCATCCCACCGCGGCGACGACCACCATCGCCATCGCCTTCGTGCTCGCGTCGGCCATCGCCGGGCCGTGGGCGTTCACGGCGATGTTCGAGCGCTTCGCCGACGGGAGCTTCGCGTCCGGCAGCGCGCTGTTGCTGCCGTTCGCGGCGCTGATCGGCGGCGCCATGGTCGGCGGCGGCCTCGTCCGCGGCGAGCGCCCGCGGCGCAGCGGCGCCCGCCAGGCGCGCAACTGCTTCGTCGGCGGCGCGATCATGGGCCTCGGCGCCCGCCTCGCCGGCGGCGGCTTCGACGCGCAGACGCTGCTCGGCCAACCGCTGCTGCTGGCGCACGCGTGGACGGCGATGGGCATCACCTACGCGGTGATCGCCTGCATCGTGCTGCTCGACGCGCTGCGCGGCCGACGCGGCTGACGGCGCGTGTTCCGTCCGTCGGCGCGCTTGGCGCCTCGGCACGGCGCGACGAGACGCGCCGCGTCGCCTGCGCGCGCCCTCACGCCTCCGCCGGCACCGGCCGCGGCCGCCGCTGCTCGTCGAGCGCGACGAACGTGAACGTCGCCTCGGTGACGCGCTCGGTGGCTTCCTCGGCGCGCGCGCGGCGCCACGCTTCGACGCGGACCTGCAGCGACGTGCGGCCGACCTTGACCACCTCGGCGTGCAGCGACACCTCGTCGCCGACGAACACGGGCTTGAGGAACGCCATCGCGTCGAGCGCGACCGTGGCGCAGCGACCGCGCGCACGCCGCGTCGCCGCGCTGCCGGCAGCGAGGTCCATCTGCGCCAGCAGCCAGCCGCCGAAGATGTCGCCCGACGGATTGGTGTCGGCGGGCATCGCGATCGTGCGGATGACGGGTTCTCGGCTCGGCGAAGCGCTCATGGCCGCGACGTTGCCGTGGCGCGCTCGTCGCCGCAACGCCCGTCACGGAGTCCCCGCCGGGGCCGGGCGCGCGCCGCGGCGAGCACGGCGGACCCGACCCCGGCCCGTTGCAGGCGACGGCAGCCGCCCACTGCGGCCGCGTCGCCGATTCGCGACTTGGATCCCGCTTTCGACGCGACCGGTCGATCGCTGCAGCGACTGCGTCGCAGCGTGGGACGCGCGCGCCTACGCTGCATGGCATGGTCCCCACCCTCGCCCTCGTCGCCGCCGTCGGTCTCGCCGCCGCCGCCGCCGCGCAGGAACCCGCCGCCAGGAAGCGCCCGCCGAACGTCGTCTTCGTGCTCGCCGACGACCTCGGCTACCGCGAACTCGGTTGCTTCGGCCAGCAGAAGATCAGGACGCCGCGCATCGACGCGCTCGCCGCCGACGGCATGCGCCTGCTGCGCCACTACTCCGGCTCGCCGGTGTGCGCGCCGTCGCGCAGCGTGCTGATGAGCGGCAAGCACCCCGGCCACGCCGCCGTGCGCGACAACAAGGAAGCGAAGCCCGAGGGCCAATGGCCCACGCCTGCCGGCGAGACGCTGCTGCCGCAGGCGCTGCGCGACGCTGGCTACGCCACCGGCGCGTTCGGCAAGTGGGGCCTCGGCATGTTCGGCAGCAGCGGGGATCCGCTCGCGCGCGGCTTCGACCGCTTCTACGGCTACAACTGCCAGCGCCACGCGCACAGCTACTGGCCGGCGTACCTGTGGGACGACGCCAAGAAGCTGCCGCTGGGCAACGATCCGCCGGTGCCCGGCAGCGGCAAGCTCGCCGCCGACGCGGATCCCGCCGACCCCAAGGCCTACGCGCGCTTCGTCGGCAGCGACTACGCCCCCGACCGCATCCTCGCGCAGGCGGTCGCGTTCGTCGCGGCCAACAAGGACCGGCCGTTCTTCCTCTACTTCCCGTCGGTGCTGCCGCACCTCGCGCTGCACGTGCCCGACGCCGACCTGAAGGCCTACGAAGGCGCCTTCCCCGAGACGCCGTACACGGGCCAGAACAGCTACACGCCGCATCGCACGCCGCGCGCCGCCTACGCCGCGATGATCAGCCGGCTCGACGCCGAGGTCGGCGCGCTGTGCGACGCGCTCGCCGCGGCCGGCGTCGCCGACGAGACGCTGTTCGTGCTGACCAGCGACAACGGCGCGACGCACAGCCCGGTCGGCGGCACCGACGTCGACTTCTTCGCCTCGTGCGGCGAACTGCGCGGCCGCAAGGGCTCGCTGTACGAAGGCGGCATCCGCGTGCCGGCGGTCGTGCGCTGGCCCGGCGTCGTCGCCAAGGGCAGCAGCAGCAATCGCACGTCCGGCTTCGAGGACTGGCTGCCGACGCTCGCCGAGGCCTGTGGAGCTTCAGTCCCGAAGGGCGTCGACGGCAGCAGCCTGCTGCCGACGCTGCAGGGCCGGCAGCAGGACCCGCGTTCGTTCCTGTACCGCGAGTTCGCCGGCTACGGCGGCTGGCAGGCGGCGTGGATCGGCGACTTCAAGCTGGTGCGCAAGCAGCTGCAGCAGCCGGCGAAGTCGACCACCGAGCTGTACGACCTCGGCGTGGACCCGAGCGAGGCCAACGACCTCGCCAAGGCGCAGCCGCAGCGCGTGCAGGCGATGGCGGTCGTGTTCCGCACCGAGCACGTCAAGTCGGACGTGTTCCCGCTCGCGGCGATCGACGGCCAGTAGCGCTACGCACGGGCCGGTCGACGGGCCGGACGGCGCCGCCGCCAGCAGCGCTCGCCGCGGCTGGCACGACCGGTCGCCGGCCCCGGTGCGAGCGACGAACGCGCGACAAGCGGCGAACGACGAGCGACCTGCGCGAGCGAGTAGCG
>JBEITC010000457.1:0-3301 GCA_040375075.1 Planctomycetota bacterium
CACCACCGGGATGCCGAGCGCGCTCGCGACCGCCACGAAGCCGACGCCGAGCGCGGCCAGCGAGTGCACGTGCAGCACGTCGGGCCGCTCGCGCTCGAGCAGCTCGCGCACGCGCGCGACGAGGCGTGGGCGCAGGAAGCCGGCGCGATCCGCCTCCTCGGGGCGTTTGGGCAGCCGATGCACGACGACGCCATCGTGGGTCGCGGTCAGCACCTCGGCGTCGGCGAGCGGCGACTCGGCGCCGCTGATCACCACGATCCCGACGCCGCGCGCGCGCAGCTCGCGCGCCAGGGCGACGACGACCATCTCGGTGCCGCCCGCGGACTCGGGCGGATGGCTCGCGACGAGGAAGCAGGCCTTCACGACGCGCGCAGCTCCTTGCGCGCCGCGGCGAGGTGCGCGCGCTCGGCGCGCTTGCGCTCGGGATCGCGGCGGTTGCGGCGCCCGATCTTGAGCCACTCCTCCCACACGCGGAGCTGCACGCAGACGTCGATCCAGAGCGAGCCGAGGACGCCGTGGTGCTTGCGGTAGTAGGCGCGGCGGTTCTTGTGCCAGATCACCAGCATGCGCGCGAAGTTGCGCGTCGAGGCGCCGAGGTGGTGCATGACCTCCGCCTCGGCGACGTAGCGGATGCGGCGGCCGGCGCGCCACAGCCGCCGGCACAGGTCGACGTCGTTGAAGAACAGCGACAGCGTCTCGTCGAAGCCGCCGAGCGCGCGCCACTCGTCGGCGCGCAGCACGCAGCAGGCCCCCGGCGGCTGGTCGACGTCGCGCGACGTCAGGTGGTCGAAGTCCGCCATCGTGTAGCGGCGCTGGGCGCGGGAGCCCGGCCACCACGTGCCCCACCACGAGTCGAAGCACAGCGCCGTGGCGAACGTCGGGAAGCGCATGCAGGCGCGCTGCACGCGGCCGTCGGGGTGCACGAGCCGCGGCGCGGCGGCGCCGTAGTCGGGATGGTCGCGCAGCCAATCGACCAGCAGGTCGAGCGCGCCGGGCCGGACCTCGGTGTCGCTGTTGAGCGTGCAGACGTACGCGCCGGCCGCGACCGCCGCGCCCTGGTTGTTGCCGGCGGCGTACAGGCGGTTGTCGGCGTTGCGCAGCAGACGGACCTGCGGGAACGCCGCCGCGATCGCGTCGGCGCTGCCGTCGGCGCTGTCGTTGTCGACGACGATCACCTCGCGCGGGCGCTTGGGCGACTCGGCGTGCAGCGCGCGCAGGCACGCGAGCGTCAGTTCGCGCGTGTTCCAGCTGAGCACCACGACCGACAGCGCCGGCGCGGTCACGTCGCGGGCTCCTTCGGCGGCAGGATCTTGCCGAGGTGCGACATGCACTCGTAGCGCCACGTGCCGACGCGCTCGAAGCGACCGCCGCTCAGGTCGAAGGCCTGGAAGTAGTAGACCGCGTGCACGAAGTACGAGAAGCCGAGCGCGCTCGGCGTCCACGCGCGGCCGCTGCCGAACATGCCGGCGGCGAGGAAGAAGCGCGGGTCGAGCGACAGCACGACGAGGTACCGCTCGCAATCGCGGCCGAGGTCGAGGACCGGCGGGCTGGCGCTGGCGCCGAGGTCGACGAGCGGCGTGGCGTGGCGGAAGCGGCGGAAGCGCTGCGTCCACTTCGCCGTGAGCAGGTCGTCGATGGCGCGCACGAACGCCACGCCGAGCCGGCCGTACCACTTGCGGTAGTACAGCTCGCGGCTGGTCTTGTGCCGCTGCCACATCGTCTCCAGGTCGGTCATGCCCGATCGGTTGACGAAGTGCACGAGGTGCGCGGCGGGCGCCTGCACGATGGTCCGGCCGGCGCGGTGGATCGTGCGCGAGAGGTCCGTGTCCTCGTAGTACAGCGGGTAGCGCTCGTCGAACCGGCCGATCGACTCGAAGAAGCCGCGTTCGACGAGGAACATGCAGCCCGACATCATCTCGAGCGCGAGCGGTCGCTCGGCCAGCCACACGCGCACCCAGGCGCGCGCCTGGCGCTTGGCGTACCAGTGGCCGATCGCCGGCGAGAACGCGGCGAGCGCGTGCCACAGGACCTCGCGCAGCGTCGGCAGCGTGTTCGGCGGCAAGCGGCCGGCGAGCTCGGGATCCCAGTAGCCCTTGGGCACGGTGATGCCGATGCGCGGATCGGCCTCGAGCGGGCGCTGCAGCGCCGGCAGCATGCCGGGCTGGAACAGCACGTCGGGGTTGCTGACCAGGATCCAGCGGCCGCGCGCATGCGACAGCGCCAGGTTCATGCCCTTGCTGTAGCCGCCGTTCTCGTGGTGCATCACCAAGAGCCCGGTGCGCGGATCGCCCTGCTCGGCGGCGAGCTTCGCCAGTTCGTCGCGCACCAGCTGCACCGCGTCGTCGGGGCAGTACGGCGACTTGTTGTCGACGACGACGCACTCGAACGGCATCGGCGAGCCGTCGGGCCGCGTCGGTCCGTGCCGGCGCAGCGACGCGATGGCGTTCGCGCACACGTGCCACGTGTTGTAGTTGACGATCAGGACCGAGAGTTCGGGCGGGCTCGCCTCGGCTCTGGCGACGTCGCTGCGGCTGGTCGGCCCCGGGGTCATGCGCGCACTAGGAATCGACGGAACGGACGCGCGAAGCAAAGCACATTGCGGCGCAGCGGACCATGCGCGCGTCGGCCCGTCGGCATCGGCGGTTCCGGCGCGGGCCCGCGACTACGACCCGGGCGGAGCCACCTGCTTCGCCCGCGGCGCCATGATCCCGTTGGCGCGCGGCGCCAGCTTGCGGCGCAGGGCCTCGCCGAGGATCGCCTCGAGTTCACGGTCCTGGCCGTCGCTCGACCAATCGTCCTCCTCCGGCGCGTTGGAGCGGCGCAGGTCGTCGACGTACTCCTGGTCGATGGCGAAGCGGAGCGGCCAGCCGGCCTTCGCCGAGCCTTCGTCGACCAGGATCTCGACGCGCAGGCGATAGCGCGCCGGGTGGCCGACCGGCGGCTTCACGCGCTGCCGCCAGCGCGACTGCCAGATGCCGAGGCCGCGGTCGGTGACGCTTTCGTCGGAGGTGAAGCGCATGCCGGTCGCGCAGTGCGCGACGCCGTCGAAGCACTCCCCGATCGGCATCGGCTCGGTCTCGAGCTCGCGCCAATCGCGCACGAGGCCGCACGAGGCGAACAGGAACGGCAGGACGCACAGGCTGTGGGCGCGCATCGGGGCGGGGAGTATACCGGCGGCGTGCTCGCGCCGGCTCCGTTCCTCTTCGACCTCGACGGCACGTTGGCCGACACGCTGCCGGACATCGCCGCCAGCTGCAACCACGTGCGCGCGCGCTTCGGCCTGCCGCCGTGCCCCACCGCG
>JBEITC010000465.1:0-3233 GCA_040375075.1 Planctomycetota bacterium
ATGCTGGTCGCCGCGTTCGTCATCTACGCGACGCTGCACATGATGGTCGTGCAGAAGGTCAAGGACATCGGCGTGCTGGCGGCGATCGGCGGCTCGCCGCGCAGCGTCGGCGCGGTGTTCCTGCTCGGCGGCCTCGCCGTGGCGTTGTTCGGCACGGCGCTTGGCCTCGGCGCCGGCGTCTTGTCGGCCGCCAACCTCAACGCCGCCAACGAGTGGATGTACGCCAACTTCCAGCTCGAACTGTTCCCCCGCCGCCTGTTCGACCTGCGCGAGGTGCCGTGCCGCCTCGAGCCGTCGTGGGCTGCGACCGTCGCCGTCGGCGCGATCGCGCTGGCGGTCGTCGTCGCCGCCGTGCCCGCGCGCAAGGCATCGCGCATGAACCCCGTCCTCTGCCTCGCCCACGAATGAACGAGACCGCGCTGCAAGCCGTCGCCGTCCACAAGCGCTACCGGCTCGGCCGCCAGGAGATCCCGGTCCTGCGCGGCGTCGACCTCGCGGTCGCGCGCGGCGAGACCGTCGCGCTGCTCGGCGCGTCCGGCGCCGGCAAGTCGACGCTGCTGCACGTGCTCGGCCTGCTCGACGCGCCGAGCGCCGGCGAGATCCGCTACGACGGCAAGCGCGTCGACGACCTGCCGGTGCGCGAGCGCGCGGAACTGCGCCATCGCCACGTCGGCTTCGTGTTCCAGTTCTACCACCTGATCCCCGAGCTGAGCGCGCTGCAGAACGTGATGCTGGCGCAGATGATGGCGATCTCGCCGCTCGCGTACTGGCGCAAGCGCAAGCAGGCGCGCGCCGACGCCGAGGCGATGCTCGAGCGCGTCGGCCTGAAGGACCGTCTGCGCCACCGCCCGGCCGAGCTGTCCGGCGGCGAACGCCAGCGCGTCGCCATCGCGCGCGCCTTGATGGCGAGCCCGCAGGCGCTGCTCGCCGACGAGCCGACCGGCAACCTCGACTCGCACACCGCCGCCGGCGTCTGCGAGCTGCTGTTCGACATCCAGCGGCAACGCGGCCTCGCGCTGCTGCTGGTCACGCACGACGAAGGCTTGGCGCGGCGCTGCCACCGCACCGTGCGCATGAAGGACGGCGTGGTGGAGGCCTGATGTACCGGCTGTTCCTGGCGCTGCGCTACCTGCTGACCCGGCCGATCAACGTGCTGGGCATGGCCGGCATCACCATCAGCGTCTGGGCGCTGGTCGTCGTCGTGTCGCTGTTCTCGGGCTTCCTGCAGGTCGTCGAGTCGCACGTGCACGCCGCCAGCGCCGACGTCGTGGTCGGCGACCTGCCGGCGTGGGGCGAGTGGCGCAAGGTCGAGGCGGCGCTGCGCGACGACCCCAACGTCGCGGGCGTGGCGCCGCGGCTCCTGCACTACGGCATCCTGTCGCGCCCGGGCCACCGCCCGCCGACGCCGCCGCTGCCCGGCCGCTCGGCGCTGCACGGGGGCGACCAGCCGTTCCTGTTCGTGCAGGGCATCGATCCGGTCGCCGAGGCCGAGGTCACGGGGTTCGCGGATTGGCTCGTCGCGCCGACGATCCCGCCGGAGCTGCGGTGCGAAGGCGCGCCGCTGGCGCCTGCCGCCGCCGGCCCCACCGTGCTCGTCGGCCTGGACCGCATGCGTCGCGACGGCCTGCGCCGCGGCGATCGCGTGCTGCTGACCACCGCGCAGCTGCGCAGCGACGGCAAGGGCGGCAAGACGCCGGTCAAGGTGCAGCTCGACCTCGTCGTCGGCGGCGCGTTCAAGACCGCGCACAGCGGCTTCGACGGCAACACGGTGTTCGTCGCCGCCGGCACGCTGCGCGCGGCGCTGTTCCCCGACCAACCCGACTGGACGCCCGAAGCGGCGGTGCGCGTGCGCGACGCGTCGACGCTCGACGCCACCGCGGATCGCCTGCAACGCGCGGTCATGAGCGTCGTCGAGCGCGACGGCCATGGCTTCGGCACGGCGCAGACGTGGCGGCAACGCAACGGCACCTTCCTCGAGTCGATCGCGCACCAGCGCGGCCTGATGCAGCTGGTGCTCGTCGTCATCATGGTCGTCGCCGCGTTCCTGATGCTGGCGACGCTGTCGATGATGGTGACCGAGAAGGTCTCCGACATCGGCATCCTCACCGCCATGGGCGGCACGCCGCGCGGCGTCGCCTCGGTCTTCCTCGCCTGCGGCGTCGTGATCACCGGCTGCGGCGTCATGGCCGGGCTCGCGCTCGGCGTCGTCACGGGCGTGTACCTCGAGGAGGTCCGGCAGGCGGTGCGCTGGACGACCGGCATCGACCTGTTCCCGATCGACGTCTACAACCTCGACCGCGTGCCGTGCGCGATCGAGCCGTTGTGGCTGGCCCAGGTCGCGGCCATGGCGCTCGCGGTCGGCGTGGTGGTGTCCTTCCTGCCGGCGTGGCGGGCGGCCCGCCACGACCCGCTGGTGTCGTTGCGCGGGCTGTAGGGAACTCCCCCGCGACGAAGGCGTGACTCGCGCGGCGACGGCGCGCGCCGTAGAACGCCCGGCCTACCCGAACCCCGAGGCCGCCGTGTCCGACCCGTTTGCGTTGCGTTCCCGTCTGCACCTGCTCGCCGCCGCCGCGCTCTTCGCAGCGCCGCTGCTCGCGCAAGCCCCCACGCCGAAGGCCGCCGCGCTCAAGGACGACCGCGCCGCCGGCGCTGCGAGCGTCGACGTCGCGCAGTGCAAGCAGTGGCTCGGCACCCTCGCCGGCCCCGAGTTCGAGGGCCGCGGCACCGGCCAGCCGGGCTTCGAGAAGGCCGCGAACTACGTCGCCGCGCACTTCAAGGCGCTCGGCCTCGAAGCCCGCGGCCAGGACGGCACGTACTTCCAGAACGTGCCGTGGTCGACGACCAAGGTCGTCGCCGAGAAGACCTTCCTGAAGTTCACCAAGGACGGAGCCGACGTGCTGACGATCCCGGCCACGCGCCTGGGCGGCAACGCGTCGACGGTCGACGCGAGCGGCGACGTGGTGCTCGTGTGCGTGGACGTGCCGGAGGCGCCACCGCGCGCCGAAGGCGGCCGCCGCACCATGCAGATGCCGAAGATCGAGGGCCTCGACGCCCTCGACCTCAAGGACAAGGTCGTGCTCGTGCACGTGCGCCAGAAGGGCGACAAGCCGAACGCGTTCTCGAGCTTCGCCGTGCAGCAGGCGCTGCAGGGCAAGGAAGCGGCGGTGATCGTCATGGCCCAGGCGGCGACGCCGGCCGGCGGCATGACCGGTCGCGCCGGCGCCGGCCGCGGG
>JBEITC010000602.1:0-1998 GCA_040375075.1 Planctomycetota bacterium
CCGCGGGCGGCCGCGGCAGGCGGCGGCCGGCGCGATCGCCGGCCGCGCGCGCGACGATCAGAAGTAGACCGTCATCTGGAAGTAGCCGACCTGGCGGTCCTGGTTGTCGATGCCGCCGCCGAGCGACACGTGGACGCCCTTGTCGAGCGTCTTCGCGACGATGGCGTCGAACTCGGTGTGGCCGAGCTGCTGGTTGATGGCCGGGCCCGTCGCGCCGTCGTGGTCGAGCGTCAGCACGTTGAGCGTGACGTCGAGGCCCCAACCCGGCTTCAGCATCGCGCCGAACTGCCAGGTGTCGAGGTCGCTGCGCCACGCGCCGGCGTACTGGTGCAGCAGGCCGGCGCTGTTGAAGTCGCCGGGGTTGACCTGCAGGGCGCCCTCGCTGTCGGTGCGCGTGACCGAGACCTCGTGGAACAGGTCGGAGAACTTGCGGCCGACCTTGGCGCGGTAGGCCGTCGGGTCGACGCCGAGCGCGTTGCCGCCCGCGAGCTGCGGGTCGGACTTGTCGTCACGCTTGGCAGCCTCGCCCGACCACGTCAGGTCGAGCGGCAGGCTGCCCTTGGCGTCGAGGCCGACCCAGTGGTCGTTGCTGAAGTCGCGGTAGTTGTTGCTGACGGTCGCGTCGCCGTCCTGCGTGCCCACGAGCACGTACGCGCCGAGCTGGGTCAGCACGCCGTCGTCGCAGACCGACCACTTGGCGGTGCCGCCGGCGAAGCGCGTGCCGTCGCGGCTGTTGCCGTTGGGGTTGGTGGGCGGCGCGGGGAGCGTCGTGTTCTGCAGCGGGCCGTAGTCGTCGAAGAGGAAGATCTCGGTGTTGACCGGGCCGAACTTGCGGCCGAGCCAGACGCCGGTGAACGTCGACGGGTACTGCAGGAAGTCGCACGAGCCGAGGATCAGCCCGTTGCTGAGGAAGTAGTCGCTGCGGCCGACGCGGATGTCCTCGCCGAGGCCGAGCAGGTCGTTCGAGGCGACGTAGGCCATCGAGAGCTTGTTGAGCTGCTCGTTCTCGCCGCCGACGTTGTCGCCGACGTTGCCGAGCGCGTCGGAGTAGCTCTCCGAGCCGGCCCACGTCTCGGCGAACAGCAGCTCGACCTTGGCGCGCACCTTCTCGGTGGCCTGGAAGTTCATCTGCACGCGCGCGCGCGCCGCCTGCTGGTCGGCTTCGCCGTTGCCGGGGTACGGTGCGTCGTTGGGCGCCGTGCCGCCGCGCACGCGCAGGCGCAGGTCGCCGGTGATCGACAGCTGCTTGCTGCGCAGCGAGACGCCAGTGTCGAGGCGTTCGATCTCGGAGCCGCGCGGGGCGAAGCTCCAGCACTGCATGTACGGGTCGTAGCAGTTCTGCGCCGCGGCGTGCGACGCGAAGGAAGCCGCGGCGGCGAGGCCGGCGGCGAGGGAGAGCACGTTCTTCATCGGATCAGCGTTCTTGCAGGGGTTGGGGAAGCGAAGGGTCGCCCACCGTGCAAGGCTTCAACGATCGTGCGCGCCGAGGGAGCTGGGCCGCACGCGCGGCTCAGCGAGGCCGACCGGCCCCTCGACCCGACACGGTCTTGCACCGTGGGGTCTCGGCCACGCCTCAAGTGTGAGGCAGGCGATTGGCGAGGGTCGGCCGGATCAGCACGCGGCGGATGCTGGCAGGACCGCGATGCGTTGGCAACAACGCGTCGACGGATGAGACATCCGCGGGGCAACCGCGCGACGACCGGGCGCGAACGGCTACAACGCCGCGATGACGTCCGTGCTGATCGCCCTGGCCCTGTTCTGGGCCGCGCTCGCGCTGCACGACCTCGTCGCCGTGCGGCGGCTGCCGCGCTTGCCGGCAAGTCCTCCCGACACCGCGCCCGCGACGACGACGACGCGCGTCGACGCCGTGTTCGCCGTGCGCGACGACCGCGAGGACGCGCTTGCTGCCGCCAGCAGCCTGCTGGCGCAACGCGGCGTCGACCTGCGCGTCACCGCGGTCGACGACCGCAGCACGGACGGCACCGGCGCAGCGCTGGC
>JBEITC010000398.1:0-3889 GCA_040375075.1 Planctomycetota bacterium
CCGTGCCGGCGGCGACGCGCGCCGTGCTGCACGCGGCGACGTGGCCGGCGCTGCTGCTGCTGGCGCTGACGTTCTGCCACAAGAAGGCGTACCTGTTCGCCGCGCTGCCTGCATTCGCCGTGCTCGCCGCGGCGTCGTGGCGCACGCTGCTGCGCGAACGCGCCGTCGCCGCGCTGCACGCCGTCGGCGCGGCCGCCGGCCTGCTGGCGTGGGTCGCGCTGCCGTCGGCGACTTCGCGGCAGACGGACGCCGACGGCTTCGGCCGCGCGCACGAGGCGCTGCCGTGGGCCGACCGGCTGGCGTGGCAGCCGCTCGAGTACACGCTCGCCTCGCGCCGCGCGATGGACGCGCGCTTCGACGAACTCGCGCGGCGGATCCTGCAGGCGAACGCGCAAGGCCAGCGCGTCGCCGTCGTCACCCACCCGCCCGATCCGATCGACCTCCGCCCGCTCGGCCTGATGGCCGCCGCTGTCACGGTCGTCGAACTCGACGGCGCGCCGGGCGCATGGCGCCGCGTCCGCATCGGCAAGGGCGCGAGCGAACGCGCGGTCACGCCCGACGCCGACGGCCGCGTCGCCATCGACGCCGACGTCGTCATCGCCTGCGTCGGCTGGGACAAGGCCTGGGCGCAGCAGCTGCAGCAGGCCGGCGCGCAGGTGGTGATGGCCGCGCCGACGGTGGTGTTCGCGATCGCGGACGGGCCCGTGCGCTGGTGAGCGGCGAGCCGTTGCGGTCCGCGTCGGCGACGGCGACGCGAGCCATGGCGCGCGCTGTCGGGTCGATGTCTCGGCCGCGCGCGGCACGCACAGCGGTCGCTCATCGCTCGTTGCCCGGCGTGCTCTAGCCGCCGTAGCACGCGCGCGGCGCTACAGCGTCTTGAACGTCGACATGTAGGCCAGCAGCTCCGGCAGCTGCGCGTCGAGGCCGATTTGCGGGAAGCGCGCGGTGACGCGGCGGCGCAGGTCCTCGCACATGCCGCGGCCATAGGCGTCGCTGACGGCTTCGTTGCGGAAGACGGGCCAGAGCTTCTCCTCGAGCGGCCCGGCCGCGCCGACCTCGAGGATCCTGGCGTACCCGTCGAGCATCTGCGCCGGGTCCTCGGTGCGACGCAGCCGCGCGCGCAGGCCGATCAGCTCCAGCATCACCGCGGCCCGGTTGCGCAGCCCGGGCATCGCCGCGGGAACGTCGCCGAGGCCGGCGAAGAACGCGCCGCACGCGAGCTCGAACCGCCGGTCGGCGTCGTCCGGGAGCGCGCGCTGCCGCTGCTCGGTCCAGGCGGCGAGCTTGTCGCGCAGCAGCTTGTCGTGCGCCGGGCGGACCGCGGCGTCGAAGCGCGCCAGCCATTGCGCCTTGTGCTGCGCGATGCGGACCTCGAGCGCGGCCTTGCGCGCCAGGGCAGACCGGCTGCCGACGAGCAGCTCTTCCATCTGCGCCTGGTTCTTGCCGCTGCGGACCTTGGCCAACCGGGCTTCGATCATGAACTGCTCGACGCGGCGATTCAGATCGCGCTCCGCCGCGTGGTAGTCGTCCGGGTTCATCGACGCCCGCTTCGCCGCCAGTTCCTGAGCCTCGGCCGCGAGCTGCGCCTCCTTGCGCTGCAGTTCGACGGCGAGCGCGGGCAGTTGCGCATCCAACGACTTCCACCGCACGTCGAGCGCGTCCAGTTCGGCCTCGATCGCACGGAACTCGGCGGACAGCTCGTCGGTCAGCCGGGGCTCGACCCCCACGTCGGCCCACTGCTCCTCGGCCGTCGGCGGCGTCGGTTGCTCGGTGAGGACCGCCGTGCCGTCCGGGCCTTGCCGGATCGCGAGGTGCGTCTTCGTCAGGCCCAGCCGCACGCGCACGGTGAACGCATCGGTGACGAAGCCGAGCGCCGGCAGGCCGCGCACGACGACGTCGTCGTGCTGCATCTCGACCATGCGTTCGGCGTTGCTCGTCGCGGCGGCGATCGGGGCGCCGAGTTCGGCGACCAGCGGCGCGGCGAGGTCGAGGAAGCGCCGCAGGTCCGCCGGCAGCTCCTGGCGCTTGTCGTACATCGCGACGAAGTCGTGGTACGGCGCGTCCGGCAGCGACCCGGCGGCGACGACCGCGCACAGCTGCGTCCACGCCGCCGCGGCGCCAAGGCCCTTGCCCGCGTACGCCTCGGCCAGCTGCGCCAGCGGCGCAGCCTCCAGCCGATAGCCGGCGCGCAGCGCCAGCGAACCGGCGCGGCGCAGGTGGTGGTTGGCGAACGGCTGCTTGTCCTCGATGCGCGCGACCGCGGCGGCGACCGTCGCATACATGCCAACGCGCGCGAACGGCGAGCCCTTGCCGGCGATCGCCGCATCGAGCGGCGCCAGCGCCCGTGCCGTCGCTTCGATCTCTTCGAGGCGCGGGTAGAAGTTGGGGACGGCGTGCTTCTCGTAGAAGTCGCCGCGGACGGTGTCGAGCAGCCACTGCGCCACGCCCGACCGCCACCACAGCGCCATCGCCGGCGTGCCGGCCGCGTCGCAGCGATCGGCCTCGCGGCGGGCGGCGCGCGCCAGCGGATCGACGGCGAGGATGCGCGAGTAGCCGCCGATCGCGATGCACGGCTTGACGTACTTGCCCTCCGCCTGGATCCCCGAGTTCGTCACGTGGTCGAAGAGCCGGCGCGCTTCGAGGAAGCGGTCGCAGCGCAGGAGCTTCACCACCGTCGACGCCATGCCTTCGTGCACGCCCCGCGCCAGCTGCGGCGTCGAACGGATCCATGCCCAGCACGCCTCGCCGAGCGTGCGCGACGGATCGTTGGCCTTGGCGGTCTCTGCGCGCAGCAGCGCCTCGGCCTCGGCTTCGAGTTGCGCGCGCTCCGGCCACGACTTCATGCCGGCCGTGTTGGCCAGCCGAGCGCCCCGGTCGACGTCGTCGCGCAAGCGCACCCAGCGCGCCAGGCTGTCGAGCTGCGGCCAATCGGCGGCGCGCTTTGCGGCGAGGCCATCGAGCTCGGCGCGCGCGCGCAGAGGCCGTTCGGCGATGGACCGGTCGACCGCGGACTTGGCCGCGGCGGACTTGCTGGCCCACGGCCCGTCCGGCTCGCGGCCCGCGCCGACGCCGATCACGTGGCTCGTCGCGCGGATCGCGGCGTCGTCGTCCTGCGCCAGCGCAGCGTCGAGCGCGGCGAACACCTCGTCGGCGACCTTGGTCACGAAGTACGTCGAATCGCTCTTTGCAGCGGCGCGCAGCAGCGCTGCGCGCGACGTCGCGCGGTGCAGCGAGACGAAGTGGTCCGGCCAACCGGGCGCCACGCCGACGTAGAGCTGCGGATCGTTCGTCGCGCACACCAGCGCGAGAGGCTCGCGCTGGTAGAGGCACGCCACCGGCTCGCGCAGCGTCACGCCGGCGGCGGCGAGCTGCTGCAGCGGGAAGCCGCCCGACGTCTCGCGGCCGAGGTACGTCGCGCACTCGATCACGCCGTCTGGCGCGCTGGCGAAGAGCGATTGGTCCCGCAAGGTCAGGCCCCAGCTGCCCACGCTGCCCTCGGGCAACGCGTCGCCGAGCCGGCACTCGGGAAACAACGCGCCCCCCGGAAGGAACGACGCCTGCCATTCGTCGGTGCGTGCGCGGGTCTCCGGCGACTTCCGGATGACCACGTGCGACTCCGGTTCCGAAGCGCAGGCGAAGAGCAGCAGGACAGCGGCGGACGCGAGGCGGCGCATGGCTGGGACGCTCATCGGCTGCGCATCATGCCGGAGGGAAGGCGCGCATGCCGCACCCCTCACCCACCCCCAAACAACCCCATCGCCTTCTTCGCCGTCATCATCACGCCCCAGCCGAGCGGCATGAGCACCAGGCCCCACGTCGCGGCGAGAAGCGCCCATGGCTTCGGCGTCCGCGCGACACCGACGCCCGCGCCACCGGCCGCGCGCACAGC
>JBEITC010000579.1:0-2123 GCA_040375075.1 Planctomycetota bacterium
CGTTCGCGCGGCCGCGCGCCTGCGGCCTTGCCGCCGGCGAGGCGCTGGCTGGCGACGCCGACGTCGGCCAGCGCCGCGACGGCCGCGTCGTGCAGCAGCTCGTAGCTGGCGGCGACGTCGCGCGGCAGCAGGTCGGCGTCGAGCGCCAGCGAGAAGGTCAGCTCGTCGCCGTGGCAGATGGCGCCGCCGCCGGTGAGGCGGCGGACGACGTCGATGCCCGGCGGCACGTCGGCGAAGTCGGTCCAGCGCTGGAACCAGCCCAGCGAGACGGCATGGGGATGCCAGCCGTACAGACGGAGCGTCGGCGTCGCCGCGGCGTGCAGCAGCGCCTCGTCGACGGCCATGTTCCAGGCGGCGGGGCCGTCGCCGTCGCGGATCACCCGCAACGGCACGACGGCTCCTCGCTCGCGGGCGTCAGCCTTCGGCCTGGCACTGCGATTCGTACGCCGTCGCGTCGATCAGGTCCTTCGACTCGGCAGTCAGCTTGACCTTGATCATCCACGACTTGCTGAACGGGTCCTGCGACAGCCACTCGAGGTTGTCCGGCAGGTCCTTGTTGGTCTCCAGCACCTCGCCGCTGACCGGCGAGTAGAGGCTGCTGACGGCCTTGACCGACTCGATCTCACCGAAGCTCTCGCCAGCCGTCACCGACGAGCCCTTGTTGGGCAGGTCGAGGAAGACCAGGTCGCTGAGGTGGGAGACGGCGAAGTCGGTGATGCCGATCGTGGCGACGCCGTTCTCGATCTTGCACCACTCGTGGCTCTTGAGGTACTTGCGGTCGTTGGGACGCATGGGAGGGCTCTTGGTTGCCGCCGCGGGGATCAGCGCGCGCGCTTGTAGAACGGGGTGGGGACGACGACGCAGGGCTCGGACTTGTCGCGGACGACGAACTCGAGCTTGGTGCCCGGAGCGCTGCAGTCGGCGCGAACGTAGGCCGTCGCGATGTTCGTGTCCAACGTCGGCGAGATGTTGCCCGAGCAGACATGGCCGACCTTGGCGCCGTCCTTCTGCACGGGGTAGCCCTGGCGCGGGCAGCGCTTGGCGTCGCTGGTCAGGCCGACCAGCTTGCGACCGGTGCCGCCGGCGGCGAGGACCTTCTCCAGCGCCGCCTTGCCGACGAAGTCGTGGTTGAACTTGACCGCCCAGTCGAGGCCGGCCTCGAGCGGATTGGTCGTCTCGTCGATCTCGTGGCCGTAGAGCGGCATGCCGGCCTCGTGGCGCAGCGTGTCGCGCGCGCCGAGGCCGATCGCGGTCAGGCCGTCGGCGGCGCCGGCCGCCATGAACGCGTCCCAGACCTTCTGCTCGTTGCCGGTCGGCACGTAGACCTCGAAGCCGTCCTCGCCGGTGTAGCCGGTGCGCGACAGCGTCATCGGCACGCCGCAGACCGTGGTCTCCATCCAGGCGTAGTACTTCAGCTGCGACAGGTCGCCGGCGGCGATGCGCTGGGTGATCTGCTGCGACAGCGGGCCTTGGATGGCGATCATGCCGAGGCTCGGCGTGCAGTCCTCGACGACGACGTCGAAGCCCTTGGCGACCTCGCGCATGATGCCGAGGTCGCGCGCCGTGTTGCCGGCGTTGATGACGACGAAGAAGCCGTCGTTGCGCGGGTTGCGGTAGACCAGGATGTCGTCCTGCGTCAGACCCTGGTCGTTCAGGATCATCGCGTAGCGGATGCGGCCCGCCGGGATCGCCGCGACGTCGTTGGTCTGCAGCCGCTGCAGGAAGGCTTCGGCCTGCGGGCCGTGCACCTTCACGCGGCCCATGTGGCCGAGGTCGAACAGGCCGGCCTTGCTGCGCACGGTCTTCGCCTCGTCGAGGATCGGTCGGTACTGCACCGGCATGCTCCAGCCGGCGAAGTCGACCATGCGGGCGCCGAGGGCGATGTGGGTGGAAGCGAGGGCGGTCGATTGCATGGCGGCCTGGGTTCGGGGGCGACAAGACTAGCTGCCGCCTCCGCTCGCCGCCAACGTGCCGACTGCGCCAGCGGCCGTCAGTCCGTGAGCCGCTGGAGCAGGTCGTCGAGGTCGCAGCGGGCGATCTCGTCCCGCTGGATCGGCCCGAGGCGCCGCAGGCGCGCGCGCTCGCGGTCCGAGGCGCAGTCGTCGAAGGCGAACGCGGCGACC
>JBEITC010000171.1:0-7688 GCA_040375075.1 Planctomycetota bacterium
CCCCCCGCGACCCGCCGGGCCGGGGCCGTGTCGGCATGGCGCGGTGTGCGCCGTCGCGCGCGATCGCTGCGGCATGCCGGATGGCGACGTCGCGCCGCGGAGCGGCGCCCGGTCGCGTTCGGCGTCGCTCAGCGCGCCGTCGCCTGCCCAGCGCCGCCCGGCCGTCCGCGCCACAGCGACAGCACGGCTTCGACGGTGATCCAGACGGCGAGGCCGAGCAGCACGACGGCGACCGCCAGCAGCGCGAAGTTCTGCGCGCCGAGGATCTGCTGCACCAGCGCCGTCATCGTCATCGCCATCATGAACACCATCGGCGCGCCGACCGCGGCGCGCAGGCCGAGGCCCTTCTTGCTGCGCGCGAGCCACAGCGACAGGCCGACCAGCGTCAGGCCGGCGAGCAGCTGGTTGATCGAGCCGAACAGCGGCCAGATGACGCGGTAGGCGGGGATCGCCTTGCCGTCCTGGCCGGTGACCGTCTGCGCGACGAAGAACGCCGGCAGCGCGAGCGTGACGAACGTGCCGACGGCGCCGCCGGTCCGCGACTTCCAGCCGGTGAACTCGGTGAACAGGTGGCGCGCCAGGCGCGTCGCCACGTCGAGCGTGTCGTAGACGAACGTCGCGAACGCGAGCATGCCGAACGTCACCGCGAACTGCAGCGGCACGCCGATCTGGTGCAGGAAGCTGCCGACGCCGACGCCGAAGATCTTGTCGGCGCTGGCGCGGCTGAGCTCGCTGCCGGGCGCGAGCATCATCACGCACGCGAGCGCCAGCAGCGCGACGACGCCTTCGAGCAGCATGCCGCCGTAGCCGACGAGGTGCGCGTCGGGCTCGCGGTCGATCTGCTTGCTGGTGGTGCCCGAGCAGACGAGGCCGTGGAAGCCGCTGCACGCGCCGCACGCGATGGTGATGAACAGGAACGGCACCAGCGACTGGCCGTTGCTCGCCGTGAACCCGGTGAACGACGGCCAATCGGTCGTCGGTTGCAGCAGGAACAGGCCGAGCAGGCCGCCGCCGAGCGTCAGGTAGAGGAAGAACCCGCCGAGGTAGCCGCGCGGCTGCAGCAGGATCCACACCGGCATCACCGACGCGACGCCGCAGTAGGCCAGGATCGCCCACGCCCAGTAGAGGTTGGGGATCGGGCCGTCGGCGACGAAGCGCAGCGGCAGGTGCGGGCCGAGCCAGATGGCGACGCCGACGAGCGGCACGAACACGACCGTGACCAGCCACAGCGGCGGCCGCAGGAAGCGCACGACGAGGCCCATCGCGATGCTGAGGCCGAGGTAGAGCATCGAGCTGCTGGCGACGCCGGCGCCGTCGACGGTGACGCGCTTGCCGTCAGCTCCCGGCACGGCGACGTCGAGCGCGGTGACGAAGGCGCTCGCGGTCGCGTCGGTGAACGCGACGATGACGAGCACGAGCGCGAGCCAGATGTAGAGCACGAACGCCGCGTAGCTGCGGCGGTTGAGGTAACGCTGGACGATCTCGGCGATCGAGCAGGCGCCGTGGCGCACCGAGCCGACGAGCGCCGCGAAGTCGTGCATCGAGCCGATGAAGACGCAGCCGAGCACGATCCACCAGAACGCCGGCTGCCAGCCGAACTGCGTCGCCGCCAGGATGGGCCCCATGATCGGACCGGCGGCGCTGATCGCCGAGAAGTGCTGGCCGAGCAGGTAGAAACGCGGCGTCGGCTCGAAGTCCGCGCCGTCGCGGTGGCTGTGCGCCGGGGTCGTCGCGGCGCCGTCCAGGCCGAACCAGCGCGCGAGCCAGCGGCCGTAGACGCGGTGGGCGAGCCAGAACGCGACGAGGCAGAGGGCCAGCAGCACGGCGAGCGAGGGCATGCGCGCATCCTGCCGTGGCATCGGGCCGGGCGCGAGGGCGCGTTGGTTGCGTCGCGGTTGCGGCGCTGCCCGCGCGTCGCAACGCGGGCCGTGCGGGTGGACGGCTACGGCGATGCGATGGATACTTCCGCCGCGTCTCGCCTGCTCCTCGCCCCATGGTCGCGCCCATGCTCCGCCCGCTCCTCGCCGCCGCCTTGCTGTTGGCTTCGCTCTGCGCCCAGTCGACCGAACTCCGCGGCGTCTGGGTCGCGCGCGACGGACTGACCTCGCGCAGCAAGATCGTCCAGACGCTCGACCAGCTCGCTGCGGCGAACGTCAACCTCGTGTGCGTCAACGTCTGGAGCCGCGGCTACACGATCCATCCGAGCGACGTGCTGTTCGCCGCCTGCGGCGTGCAGCAGGATCCGGACTACGTCGGCCGCGATCCGTTGCAGGAGTTCATCGTCGAAGCGCACCTGCGCGGCATCGAGGTCGAGGCGTGGTTCGAGTACGGCTTCATGTTCGGTTGGAGCGGCTGGTACGCCGGCCCGACCGGCATCGGTCCGGTGCTGACCGCCAACCCGACGTGGATCGGCCGCGACGTCAACGGCAACTCGCAGGTCAGCGACGGCGGCACGGGCTTCTTCACCTGGGCGAGCCACGAGTGTCCGGCGGTGCGGCAGTTCCTCATCGACCTCTGCGTCGAGGTCGCCGACCGCTACGACGTCGACGGCGTCCAGTTCGACCGCTGCCGCTATCCGTCGACGAGCTGGGGCTACGACACCTGGACGACGTCGGCCTACCAGCAGGCCACCGGCCAGTCGGCGCCGACCAGCAACGTCAACAACGCGCAGTGGAAGCGCTGGCGCGCCGACCGCCTGATCGCGTGGCACGCCGACTTCTACAACGCGGTGAAGGCGCGCCGGCCGGGGCTGCGGATCACCGACGCGCCGACGGTGATGCCCGGCGCGTACGACAACTTCCTGCAGGACTGGCCGCAGTGGGTGGCGACCGGCTCGCTCGATCTCGTCTATCCGCAGGTCTACCGCACGACCGCGAGCAGCTACGTCACCACGCTCGACCAGCAACTCGCCTACCTGACGACGGCGCAGCGGCAGAAGGTCGCGCCGGGCGTCCGCGCGATCACCGGCACGCCGACCAACGAAGTGCTCGCCATGGTCGCCGCCGACCGCGCGCGCAACCTGCCGGGCCACGTGTTCTGGTACGCCGAGGGCCTCTACGACGACCTGCCGTCGCTGACGACGCAGTACTTCGCGCAGCCGGCGGCGGTGCCCGGCCGGCCGGCGAACTGGCGGCCGATCCCGACGCGCCGCGACGACGGCGATCCGACGACGACGAGCACGCCGGGCTTCGCGCTGTCGGGCCTGCCGGGCTCGGTCAACCTGCTGTGCCGCATCGCGTCGGCGACGGCGGCGGCGAGCGACAAGGTGACGTACTCGGTGCCGGTGCCCGAGGCCGGGCTGTACTCGCTGTTGGTGTCGACGCCCGGCGCGCCGGGCTATTGCCCGCAGGCGCAGCACCTCGTCACGACGCCGTCGGGGCCGGCGACCGTGCGCACGAATCAGGCCGCGCTGCGCGCCGGCTGGACCGAGGTCGGCACGATGTGGCTCGACGCCGGCGTCGTGCCGGTGGAGGTGCGCGCGCTGCCGGGGACCCAGGTGATCGCCGACGGCGTGACGTTGATGCGCTCGCGGCTGCGCGGCGGGCAAGCCTCGGCGGTCGGCAGCGGCACCAGCGGCGCGCTCGGCGGCGTGAAGTTGGCGAAGCTCGGTCGCGCCGGCCTCGGCGGCACGATCCGCCTGCAGGCCTCGCGCACCGCGCCGCTGACGCCGACGCTGGTCGGCGTCGGCTTCACGCCGACGTCGCTGCCGCTCTACGGCGGCACGCTCTACGTGCTGCCCGACCTCGTGCAGTTCTTCGTCAGCGACACGCAGGGTTTCGCCGAGTTGCCGATCGCGGTGCCGTTCGCGCCGCCGCTCGTCGGCACGCAGCTCTGGGCGCAGGCGCTGGCGAACGACGCGTCGAATCCGAGCGGCGTCACGCTCTCGCCGGGCGTCGCCGTCGTGCTGCAGTAGCAGGGGGCTGCCGCTGGACGGTCTCGGTGGCGCGCTGGATGCTTGCGCGCCACCTCGCCGCTCCGCACCCAAGGTCGCGCCCATGCTCCGCTCGCTGCTCGCCGCCGTCCTGTTCCTGGCCTCGCTCTGCGCCCAGTCGCCTGAGGTGCGCGGCGTCTGGGTCGCGCGCGACGGCCTGACCTCGCGCAGCAAGATCGTGCAGACCCTCGATCAACTCGCGGCTGCGAACGTCAACCTGGTCTGCGTCAACGTCTGGAGCCGCGGCCACACGATCCACCCGAGCGACGTGCTGTTCGCCGCGTGTGGCGTGCGCCAGGATCCGGACTACGTCGGCCGCGACCCGCTGCAGGAGTTCGTCGTCGAGGCGCACCTGCGCGGCATCGAGGTGGAGGCGTGGTTCGAGTACGGCTTCATCTTCGGCTGGAGCAACTGGTACGCGGGCCCGACCGGCGTGGGCCCCGTGCTGACCGCCAACCCGACGTGGATCGGCCGCGACATCAACGGCAACACCCAGTCCAGCACCGGCGTCGGTGGGTACTGGACCTGGGCGAGCCACGAATGCCCGGCGGTGCGGCAGTTCCTGATCGACTTGTGCGTCGAGGTCGCCGATCGCTACGACGTCGACGGCGTCCAGTTCGACCGCTGCCGCTATCCGTCGACGAGCTGGGGCTACGACCCGTGGACGACGTCGGCCTACCAGCAGGCGACCGGCCAGACGGCGCCGACCAACCCCGACAACACGCAGTGGAAGCGCTGGCGCGCCGATCGCCTGATCGCGTGGCACGCCGACTTCTACAACGCGGTGAAGGCGCGCCGGCCGGGGCTGCGCGTCACCGACGCGCCGATCACCATGCCGAGCGCGTACGACAACTTCCTGCAGGACTGGCCGCAGTGGGTCGCGACCGGCTCGCTCGACCTCGTCTACCCGCAGGTCTACACCAACACCGCGAGCGGCTTCGTCACGACGCTCGACCATCAGCTCACGTACCTGACGGTGGCGCAGCGGCAGAAGGTCGCGCCGGGAGTCCGCGCCATCAGCGGCTCGCCGACGGCCGAGGTGCTCGGCATGGTCGCCGCCGACCGCGCGCGCAATCTCGCTGGCCACGTCTTCTGGTACGCGGAAGGCATCTACGACGACCTGCCGGCGCTGACGGCGCAGTACTTCCAGCAGCCGGCGCTCCTGCCCGGGCGGTCGGCGCTCTGGCGGCCGGCACCGACGCGCCGCGACGACGGCGATCCGACGACGACGAGCACGCCTGGGTTCGTCGCGACGAGCGTTCCTGGTTCGCTCAACCTCGTGTGCCGCGTCGCCGCGGCGACCGCTTCGGCTGCCGACAAGGTCAGCTACTCGGTGCCCGTGCCCGAGACCGGCCTGTACTCGCTGCTCGTGTCGACGCCGGGCGCGTCCGGATTCAGCGCGCAGGCGCCGCACGTCGTCGCCACTTCTTCCGGGCAGGTGAACGTGCGCACCAACCAGTCGACGCTGCGCGCCGGTTGGACCGAGGTCGGCACGGTGTGGCTCGACGCCGGCGTCGTGCCGGTGGAGGTCCGCGCGCTGCCGGGCTCGCAGGTGCTCGCCGACGGCGTCACGCTGATGCGCTCGCGCCTGCGCGGTGGCCCATCGTCGTCGGTCGGCAGCGGCTCCGTCGGCGGCGCCGGCGGCGTGCGCCTCGCCGTGCACGGTCGTGCGGGCCTCGGCGGCACGATCCGGCTGCAGGCCGCGAGCGCTGGACCGCTGACGCCGACCCTGATCGGCGTCGGCTTCACGCCGACCGCGGTGCCGCTCTTCGGCGGCACGCTCTACGTCGTGCCCGAAGCCGTGCAGTTCCTCGTCAGCGACCTGCAGGGCATCGCGGAGTTGGCGATCCCGGTGCCGTTCGCGACGTCGCTGGTCGGCGCGCAGCTGCGGGCGCAGGCGTTGGCGGACGATCCGAGCCACCCCGACGGCGTCACGCTGTCGCTGGGCGTCGCCGTCGTGCTGCAGTAGCGCGCGCGGACGCGGCGGGACCACCGAGGCGGCGGTCGGCGCGGACGAGGTCCGCGCGGCGGCCCGCATGCAGCGGGCCGCGGGCTCGCGTCACTTCGCGATGCGTTCCTTGAACTCTTCCGTCTCGGTGTCGATGCGCACCTTGTCGCCGACGTCGCAGAGCAGGTTGACCTTCACCTTCATGCCGTTCTCGAGCACGGCCTCCTTCTGGCCGCTGCCGGCGCCGCGGATCGGCGGCGAGGTCTCGGTGATCGTGAGGATCGAGTGCTTGGGCGGGAACACCGCGACCAGCTGGTCGTCGACGAAGAAGCCGACGTAGGCCTCGGACGGCCACTTCAGCGCCTCTTCGGACGCGGCGATGGGGCAGCGCACCTCGTCGCCCGACTCGGTGAAGAACACCTCGACCTGGCCGTCGCGGTAGCTGTACGACAGGTCCTTCTCCTCCTTGTCGAGCACTTCCCACTTCGAGTCGGTGTGCTCCTTCAGTTCCTGGACGCGACCGGTCTGCAGGTCCTTGATGCGCATCTGCACGAAGGCGCGGCGGTCGTTGCGGAGGATGTTCCACCAGAGCACGCTGCACATGCGGCCTTCGTGGCGCACGAGCATGCCGGGGCGGAGTTCGTTGGCGGCGACGTTCATGGGGCGAGGAGGCTAGCGGCGCGCGCAGCGAGTCGCCACCCCCGGGGCGGATCCGGTACGACGGGCGCGCTTGCAACGGCGCGCAGCGGCATCCAAACTGCGACACGACCACGGGAGTGCATCCGAGCTGGTGTTCGGCCTGGTCTTCAAAACCTGTGGGGTTCCTCCTCGCGAGGGGCCCGGTGGGTTCGATTCCCATGCATTCCCGCCACTCCGCCCGCGATCGCGCGGGCGGGGTGGGGATGGCGAGGGTGGCAACTAGCGCGCGCCCGCTGCCGCGACCAACCCCATCGCTGCGCCTTGCCGCGCCAGCGCTGCCGCGAACGGCCGCGCCGCGCCGCGGCGCTCGGCGACGTACAGGTACTCGGTGTTGCGCAGCCTGCCGACGGTGCCGACCTTCTCGCCGCGCGGGTTGTGGATGCCGATCTGCGCGCCGACGTAGCGGCGGTGGTCGTGCGCGATGGTCGTGACGTCGGCGTCGCCGTTCCACAGTCCGGCGAGCATGTCCTCGATCGCGGCGCGGCTGACGTAGCCCTCGTCGTTGTACGACACGACGACGCGGTCGACGCGCAGGGCGCGCAGCACGTCGCGCAGCGCAAGAGTGCAGCGCGGCCGCGAGTTGAAGACGCTCTGGCGCTGCTGGCAGTCGACGCGCTTGCAGGCGACGCCGAAGGTAGCCGGCTTGTCCCAGCGCACCAGCGACTCCCAGACGTGGTAGTTGCCGAGGTAGCTGTGCTGGTTGTACGGCGGATCGACGTACGCCGCGTCGCCGGCCAACGCGCACGCCGCCGTCAACGCGTCGAGGCAGTGCGCTTCGCCCTTGCCGTGGACCGCGCGCGGCAGCAGCTCGGGCAGGCGCAGCTGCAGGTCGTTGTGGGAGCGGCGCGACCACTGCTTGAGGTAGGCCATCTGCACGCCGGTGGTGGAGTCGACGCGGTCGGCGGCCTCCATCAGCGCGACGAGCGCCACGGCCTCGAGCTCGGGCGGCAGCGCGAGGCGCGCGATCGCCTCGCGGATGGCGTCGATCCTGGCGCCGTTCTTCGGCTGGAAGAAGCGGCTCTTCGCGCAGTACGTCTCGGTGAACCAGCCGGCGCGGCCCGGCAGCGCCTGCAGTTCGCGCAGCAGGTGCTCGGCCGGCGCCGAGATCAC
>JBEITC010000496.1:0-2870 GCA_040375075.1 Planctomycetota bacterium
CGTCCGACGGACTTCTGCTTCCTGCCGGACGGGCGCTGCCTGATCTGCGACAGCGACGGCACGCTGACGATCTACGCCAGCGGCGCCTACGCCACGATCGGCCAGGTGCCTTCGGTCCAGCAGGGCGGCGAGCGCGGCATGCTGAGCCTCGCGGCCGACCCGCAGTTCGCGACCAACGGGCACGTCTACGCCTGGTACACCGCCGTCGCCGACGCCGCGATGCGCCTCGAACGGTTCACGCTGCAGGGCGCGCGCAACGCGCCGACGAGCGTCGCGTTGACGCTCGACGTCGCCTCGCGCCGCGTCGTGCTGGACACGCTGCCGAACGTCGCCGCCGCCCACAACGGCGGCTCGCTGCGCTTTGGGCCCGACGGCAGGTTGTTCGTCAGCGTCGGCGACGACCTCGATTCGTGCGGCGCGCGCTCGCCGTCGAGCGGCGTCGGCTGCCTGCTGCGGCTCGACGTCGCAAGCCTGCCCGCGACGCCGAGCCTCGTCGCGCCGACGTACGCGCAGCTCGATCCCGGCGACAATCCGCTGAGCAGCGCGACGGACCTGTCGCAGCTGGTGGTCGCGCACGGCCTGCGCAATCCGTTCCGCATCGAAGTCGATCCTGCGACGGGAAGCGTCTACGTCGCCGACGTTGGCGAAGCGACGTGCGAAGAGCTCAGCGAGTACCCGGTCGGCCAGGGACCGCTGCCGCTGCTCGACTTCGGCTGGCCGCTCCGCGAAGGCAGCCAACCGTTCTCGACGTGCAGCGGCCCGGCGCCGGGAGCATTCAGCGAACCGATCCTCTCGATCGACCACGTCGGCTCGGCATGGCGTTCGATCGTCACCGGCCCGCGGTACCGCAATCCGGCGACGGGCGGCTTTGGCGCCGAGTACGAAGGCGACGTCTTCGTCACCGACGTCTTCAGCGGCGACATCCGCCGGCTCGAACTCGGCGCCAATGGCTGGACGACGGCGGCGCCGGTCCCTGGCCAGCCGGACGCGCTCCGCTGGGGCGCTGGCTTCCAACGCCCCTGCGCGCTGCGGCAGGGACCGGACGGCTGCCTGTGGTTCCTCGACAACAGCTACTTCGGCGTGCTCGGCCGCATCCGGCCGCAGGCGCCGCAATCGGCGCTGCTGGCGGTCGCGGGCGGCGGCCAGCGCGCGACGGCGGGCGAACCGTTCGCCGCCCCGCTGGTCGCGCGCGCCTTCGACGGCCTCGGCCTGCCAGCGGCCGGCGTGCCGGTGCTGTTCGCCGCCCAGGGCGCGGCGACCGTCGCCGCCATCGCGCCGGTCGCGACGGACGCGCAGGGCATCGCGCAGACGACGGCCACGGCGTCGGCCGGTGGCGGCAGCGCCATCGTGACGGCGACGAACCTCGCCACGGGCGCGACCGCGACGTTCCCGCTGTTCGGCCGCGTGCTGATGGTCGCTCACACGCCGACGACGCTGGCCGTCGACGTCGTGAACGCGAGCGCCGCGGCGATGCCGCAGGTGCCCTTCGTGCTGCTGACGGCGTTCCCGGGCTCGCCGACCCTGCCCACCCCGATCGGGCCGCTGTGCATCGATCCCGCGTACGCGCTGGCGGTGGTCCTGGAGGACGGCATCGGCGCGTTCGGCGGCGTCTCGCTCTCCGGCGGCACGGGCGTGGGTTCGCCGTCGCTGTCGACGCAGTACGCCCTGCCGGCCGGCCTGCTGACCGGCCAACTGATGCGCTTCCAGGCCGTCGGCCTCGACCCGGTCGACGGCTGGTTCCGCACCAACTGCGTCAGCGCGCAGTTCTGAGCGCCGGCGAAGCGGTCGCGCCGCACGCGCCCGGCCCCGTGCCGGCGGCCGCGGGCTCGGCGCGCCGCAGCCGGGCTTGGTGCGCGACGACGCGCGGAAGCGTTGGCGTTGTGGCCGCGCCTGCGCGAGCATGGCCGCGATGGACGGAGCGACGATCCTCGGCGGCGCTGCGCTCGCGACGAGCTGCGTGCTCGCCGTGCCCGCTGCGGTGTACGCCGCGCAATGCCTGCTCGGCTGCCTGCCGGCGCGTCGCCGCGCGGCCAGCGGCGGCGCCGAGCCGCGCATCGCCGTCGTCGTTCCCGCACACGACGAGGAAGCCGGCATCGGCGCGACGATCGCGAACCTGCTGCCGCAGTTGCGCGCTGGCGACCGGCTCGTCGTCGTCGCCGACAACTGCGGCGACGGCACCGCCGAGGCCGCGCGGCGCGCTGCCGCCGCGACGCCGTCGGCGGCGACGGCCATCGTGCTCGAACGCCGCGACGCGGCGCGACGCGGCAAGGGCCACGCGCTCGCGCACGCCATCGAGAGCCTGCGCGCGGACCCGCCGGACGGCGTGGCGTTCGTCGACGCCGACTGCCGCGTCGTCGCCGGCTCGGTGCGCGACATCGCCAAGGCCGCGATCGCGATGGACTGCCCGACGCAAGCCGACAACGTCGTGCTGGCGCCGCCCGACGCGACGCCATTGGCGCGCATCGGCGCCTTCGCCTTCGTCGTGCGCAATCGCGTGCGGCCGCGCGGCATGGCGCGCGTCGGCCTGCCGTGCCACGTGACCGGCACCGGCTTCGCGCTGCCGTGGCGGCTCGCCGGCATGGTCGGCGGCCTCGGCGGCAACATCGTCGAAGACCTCGTGCTCGGGCTCGAAGCAGCGCTCGCCGGCGCGCCGCCGCGCTCGTGCCCGGACGTCCGCATCGTCAGCGACGCGCCCAGGCGCGACGCCGACGCGGCGACGCAACGGCGGCGGTGGGAACACGGCCAGATGGCCACGGCGCTGGCCTACGCGCCGCGCCTGCTGCTGCGCGGCCTCGCGTTCCGCCCCGCGGCGCTCGCCCTCGGGCTCGATCTGATGGTGCCGCCGCTCGCGTTGCTGGCGCTGGCGCTGC
>JBEITC010000644.1:0-1725 GCA_040375075.1 Planctomycetota bacterium
AGGCGGCGGGGCCGGCGTCGGCGCGCGACGCCCGCGCGCACGCGCTCGCCGAAGCGGTCGTCGCGCTCGGCGCGCAGATCGAAGCCGCCAAGCCGAAGGCGCAGTCGCTCGACCTCGTCACCAGCAAGCTGGCGACGGCGACGAAGCACGCGGCGACGCTCGGCGGCCGGATCCAACAGCTCGGCGGCGCCATCAACGTGCACGAGCAACAGCTCGGTGGCGAACGCGGCGAAGATCTCGACGCGACGCTCGATGCGCTCGACGCCGACCTCGCCCGCGCCGAGCAGGCCGCCGCCGCCGCGCGGCGTCGCGCCGAGGCCGACAAGCTGTTGCTGGCGACGCTCGACGGCATCCAGGCCGAACAGCGCGAGCGCCGCGAGCAGCCGTTCGTCGACGCCTGCGCCGTCTACCTCGCCATCGCCCACAACCCCGGCGTGCGCATCGGCCTCGTCGGCGACGACCAGCGACGCCTCGGGCTCGTCGACCGCAGCGCCGCCGGCCTCGGCGCCTTCGACTTCGCCGACCTCAGCCAAGGCGGCCAGGAACTCACCGCGCTCGCCGCGCGCCTCGCGATCGCCGAGGTGCTCGCCGCCGAGCAACCCGACCGGTCGCTGCCGCTGGTGCTCGACGACTCGGTGACCAACGTCGATCCCGAGCGCCTGCGCCAGGTGGGCTTCCTGCTCGCCCATGCGGCGACCCGCGGCGTGCAGGTCGTGTTCGCGACGTGCGACACCGAGCGCGCCGGCGGCCTGCGGGCCGAGCGGGTCGAGCGGCTGTCGGCGCCGACGTGGAATGGCGCCGCGCCGCGTCCCGCGGCGGCCGACGCGGCGGACGAGCCGTCCCTGGCTGCGACAGCCGGCGCGGGCACGAGCGACGGCGACGACGCGAGGCAGCTGGCCGACGAGCTGCGCGCGCAGGGCGGCGAAGCCAGCACGCGCGCGCTGCGCGCCGCCTTGGCATGGGAGAAGCAGCGCTTCGACGACGCGCGCGACGCGGCGATCGCGGCCGGCATGGTCGAGGCGCCGGAAGGCTCGCGGTCGCTGCGGCTGCGCGGCGAGTCACCGTAGCCCTTCGGCCCAAGGACTACTCCGCACGCAGTCGCCGAGGCGAGCGGTCGATCCAAGTCGGCCATGATCGACCGCGCCGCCACCGCCGACCTGCTTCGCAAGCGCACGCCCGAGATCGCTCGCCACCTCGCACTGCGCCTGCCGCTCGGCAGCCCGCAGACCGAGGTCGTCGGCGACCTCCGCTTCCTGCTCGAGGTCTTCGCCACCGGCCTCGAACTCGGCAGCTGCGGCCTCGTCGACCGCACGCTGGCGTGGCAGAAGGTGCGCACGCGCGCGCTCGGTGGCGACGTCAACGCGCTGTCGTCGTTGCCCGCCGTCGTCGCCGAGATGATCGCGTCCGACCTCGACGCCGAACAGCAGGACGCCTTCGACCGGCTGCTCGAGAACGCCTCGACGTTCGTGCGCTTCGCGCGCACGACCAACCCGGTCGGCCACGATCCGATGCTGCAGCCCGGCACGCCGGGCCACGACTTCCTCGCCGCCGCGGCGGTCGGTTACGCGGTCATCCTCACGCCCATCCTGTTCGTCTGCTGGCTCAGTTTCTTCAGCAACGAGATCGTGACGTTCCCGCCGCAGGGCTACACGCTGCGCTGGTTCGCCCATATTTTCGACCAGAACAATTTCGTCAGCGGTTTCGTCACCAGCCTGCAGGTCGGCG
>JBEITC010000578.1:0-2128 GCA_040375075.1 Planctomycetota bacterium
CGCCGCGCCGACCGCCGTGGCGCGCGCGCCAACACGCCGGGCGACGAGGACGGCCCGCGCCGCGCCGAGCGCGCCCGCAGCGACCGTGATCGCCAGCGCGCCGGCGGCGGCCGCTTCCTCACTCGCCACCTGGACCGAGCGGGCCGCGGCCGCGACGGCGACCGCAGCGAACGTGGCCGACCAGCGACCGCCACTCCGGGCGCGCACGGCGGCCGCCATGGTCACCGCCAGCCCGCGCTCGCCGGCGCTTCCTGCGGTTCCTTCATGGCACTGTTCCCGCCCTGCAGGACTCAGGCCTGGAGGTCCGCCAGCGCCTGGACCGCCGACGCCGCGTCGACGCACCGCACCAGCCGGTCGCGGACCTCGGCGCGCGACAGCAGGCGCGCGATCTCGGCCAGCGTCTTGATGTGCTGCAGCTTCTTGCTGCGTGGGATGACGAGTCCGACGACGATCCGGGCAGGCTGTCCATCCAGCGTCTGGAACGGGATGCCCACCGGGTTGAGTCCCAGCACCGCGACGAGTTCGTCGAGGCCATCGACCGCGGCGTGCGGGATGGCGATGCCGTGCTCCATGCCGGTCGTCATGCTCTGCTCGCGCACCACCAGCGCTTGTTCGACCAAGGGCGCGAAGGCAGCGGGGTAGCGACCAGCGCGGACCGGCACCTGCGAGAGGATGCGGAGGGCTTCCCACTTGTCGGTGGCGCGCAGCGGCGCCTCGACCAGCGCGGGCGTGATCAGTTCGGAGAGCTTCATGCCAACGGCGCCGCGCGGCGTCGCGGCAGTTGTCGCGGTGATGCAACCGACGGCCATTCGAGCGCGCAAACGGAAAGTCGGAAACACGGACCGCGCGCTTCCTTGCGTCGTGCGCGCGGAATAAAAACTCGCCGCGACCGGTCTCATGCCGGTCCATCGCCACCCCGCGCGTGGCAGCCTCGACGAACCCATCCGATGGCCCGATCCGACCTTGCCCGTGTCTCCCGCGTCCCGACCGTGACCCACTCGCCTGCCGGGGAGTCGCCGATCACGGCCTTGCTGCGCCGGGCCGCGACCGTCGCCGCCGCGAGCGTGCTGCTCGGTTTCGCCGCCGCGCAAGGCGAGGCCAAGCCGCCGACGCCGCCTCCGGTCGACGCTCCGGCGGCGGCCGGCGCCGCCCAGAACCCGCAGGGCCCGACGCCGCGCATGGTCGTCGACGCGGCGACCGACACGATCGCCTTCTCGATGAACGAGGCGAACGGCATGGAGGTCGTCGAGTTCATCAAGTGGGCGCAGGAGGTCACTGGCAAGCGCTTCGTGTTCAACGCGGGCGACATCCAGACGGCGACGCAGGCCCAAGGCGGCAGCACGATCAGCTTCCTCGGCACCTTCCGCATCAAGCGCAGCCGCTTCCAGGAGGACTTCTTCGCCTTCTTCCAGACGATGCTCTACATCAAGAGCCTCGCGCTGGTGCCTCGTGGCGAAGGCGACCTCGAGCTGCTCGAGATCGTCAGCATGAGCGGCGCGCGCAGCCGCGAAGTCACCGCCGGCGCGCGCTACGTGCCGCTCGACGACGTGCCGCTGTACCGCTACCAGGCCGGCGTCCCGATCCTGTCGACGTACCAGCTCAAGCACATCAACGCGCAGGTCGTGACCACCGCGCTGCGGCCGTTCTACGCCGCGGCCGGCTCGCCGCAGGGCGGCGGCACGCTCAACGTCAATCCGATCGGCAACAGCTCGGCGATGCTGATGCAGGGCTACGGCCCGCAGGTCTACTCGCTCGTCGAGATCCTCAAGCTCGTCGACGTGCCGACCGAGCAGCCGAACATCGTCGTGCAGGTGATCCAGCTCGAGTTCCAGGCGCCCGAGGAGTTGGAGCCGATCCTGACCGAGGTGCTCGAGAGCCGTCAGCGCATCCGCCAGCAGGTGCTGCAGGAGCAGGCCGGCGGCCAGCCGGGCGCGGTGCCGGGAGGCTCGGGCCAGGCGCAGCTCAAGGTCGTCGTGCACAGCTCGCAGAAGGCCGTCGTCCTGAGCGGCACCGCCGAGCAGGTGCGCGACGCGCAGGAGCTGATCGCGCGCCTCGACGTGCCGAGCCAGCCGGTCGACGGCGCCGCCAGCGTCGTGCAGCTCAAGAACGTGCTCGCCGAGGACCTCGC
>JBEITC010000622.1:0-1877 GCA_040375075.1 Planctomycetota bacterium
GGCGCTCGCGATCGCGGCGTCCGGATCGAGCAGCCGGCCGGAGTAGTCGGACGCGATCGCTTCGTCGCGCAGGATGCGCCGCTGCGTCGCCGCGCACTCGACCAGTTCTTCGCGCAGGCCGACGCGCGCCGGATCCTTCGCCGAGGGCAGCAGCAGGTCGCGGCGAACGACCTTGCCGCTGAGGCTCGACGCCGCGACCTCGTCGGGCGCGAGCGGTTCGTTGGTCGCAGCGCAGCGGACCATCTCGCTGGCGTGGCCGGCGCGTCCCGACAGCTTCGAAGCCACGAGCTCGTCGCGGCGGACGCGCTTGCCGCTGATGGCGCTGGCCGCGAGCTCGTCGGGCAGCACGAGCGCGCCGGTGGCGTCGCAGCGTGCCGCTTCGTCCTTGAGCAGGCGACGGCCCGACGCCGCCGAGCGCACGAGCAGGCGCGCGTCGACGAGGCGGCCGCTGGCGTCGCTGCGTGCTGCCTCGTCGGGCAGCAGCAGCGCGCCGCTCGCTTCGCAACGGAGCAGTTCGTCGGGCAGCGCCGCGCGGCCCGACACCGCCGACAGCGCCAACAGGTCGCGGTCGACCCAACGCCCGCTCAACGCCGACTGGCCGGCTTCGTCGCGCAGCAGGCGACGGTTGGTGGCGCCGCACACGACGAACTCGTCGGCGAGCCCCAAGCGCGCCGGGTTGCGCTCCGACGGCTGCAGCAGGCGGCGATCGACGAGCCGGTCGCTGAGGCTGGAGCGCGCCGCCTCGGCCGGTAGCAGCACGACCTGCGTCGCTTCGCAGCGCACGAACTCGCTGGCGTGGCCGCGCACGCCGCTGACGGCGGAGACGGCTTCCTGGTCGCGACGGAAGGGTCGCTGCGACACCGCGCTGGTCGCCGCTTCGTCGGGCAGCGCGAAGTCGCCGGTGAACGCGCAGCGTACGAGTTCGCGCGCGAGCGCGAGCTTGCCGGAGACGGCGGACGGCTGCAGCAGGTCGCGGCCGACGAGCAGGCCGCTGGCGGCGGACGCGAGCAGTTCGCTCTGCAGCACGCGGCGGCCCGATTCGGCGCACACGCCGAAGTGCGCGGGCAGCGCGCGCAGGCCGGAGATCGGCGATTGCTCGAGGTGGTGCCGCAGCGCCCGCCGCTGCGAGACCGCGCAGGCCTCCAGCCAGCTCACAGGCACGTCGATCCCGGCGACGTCGCATCGCCCGCGCGGCGGTTCGGCGAGCACGCGCCCGGTCAGCGGCACGAGCGTCAACGGCGCGGCATAGCGCTGCGTCGCGCCGGCGAACTGGAACTCCGCTTGCACGTCGACGACGAGATGCTGCACACCGCGGGCGCCGACGAGCTCGGCCGCCGGGGCGACGGTGAAGCGCTGCACGACGTCGGCCTGCGTCATCGCACTGGCGCCGGCCTTCGCGACCTCCTCGGCGCGGCGCGCGTCGTAGAAGCGCCGGAACTCCGCGAGGTCCGGATCCTGCGCGACGGCGTCGGCGACGCGCGCGGGCTCGATGACGGCGCATAGTCGCGGTTGGAACTCGCGTACCGGCGCGGACGCGGACAGCTTCGCGGTCGCTGCTGGCGCAGCCTTCGCCGCGTTCGGGGTCGAAGGCTCCATCGCTGCAGCAACGGGCGCCGGCGCGGACGAACCCGTCGCTCTGCTCGGCCCGCCGGCCGACACGGACGCGCCGCCAACCACCGCGATCGGCGCCACCGCGCTCGGGATCGTGCGCCACGCGTTGCCCAGCGAGCCCGGGCTCGCGCCATCGCTCTGCGCCAGCACGTCGCCGTGCGCCGGATCGGCCACCTGCACGGCGACGAGCTTCTCGTAGCGGTCGTGCGCGACGGCTGCCGATGCGCGCAGCACCAGCTCGCCCTGGAACGCCACCCGCTCGGCGA